>JBCBTR010000200.1:0-1549 GCA_039818545.1 Pseudomonadota bacterium | reverse complement strand
CTTCACGGCCCCGAAAGCCGACCATGTCACGAAGAGGCCGGCCAGTATGGCGGCCACCGCGCCGACATAGGCCAGCTCGGATGATGTCGCGATATGGGCTTCTGCCCAGGCTGTAATCTGCTCAATCATGGGACGTATCGCTCTTGCAGGCACCTACGCCTCCAAGGCTTGCGTATTCGGCACAGGCCAGCCTTGCAATACACAATCGCTGCTGGGGGCGACACCGTCATCAGTGACGGAAATGGCGCATCCCGGTGAAGACCATGGCAAGGCCCGCCTCATCGGCGGCAGCGATGACTTCATCGTCGCGGATCGAACCGCCGGGCTGGATCACGGCAGATGCCCCGGCAGAAGCGGCCTGAAGCAATCCGTCCGGGAATGGGAAGAAGGCATCCGAGGCCGCCACGCAGCCTTTGGTCCGTGGTTCCGGCCAACCGGCCGCCTCAGCGGCATCCTCAGCCTTGCGTGCCGCGATGCGGGCAGAGTCGATCCGGCTCATCTGCCCTGCCCCAACCCCGACCGTCGCGCCGTCGCGGGCATAGACGATCGTATTGGACTTCACATGCTTGGCGACGCGCCACGCAAAGAGGAGGTCATCGAGCTGGGCGTCCGTCGGCGCGATCTTCGTGACGACGTTCAGATCCTCGCGGCTGATCCGGCCAAAGTCGCGATCCTGAACGAGCAGGCCGCCCGCAACCGTTTTCACGGTCTTTCCGGGGGCGGCCGGGTCCGGCAGGCCATCGGTTAGCAGGAGGCGAAGATTTTTCTTCTTCGCGAAGATCGCGCGGGCGGTCTCGTCCGCACCGGGCGCGATGACGACTTCCGTAAAGATCTCGGTGATTGCTTCTGCCGTCACGGCATCGAGCGGCCGGTTCAGCGCGACAATGCCGCCAAAGGCCGAGGTTGAATCGCAGGCGAGGGCGTCGCGATAGGCGGCGAGCGCGGTGTCGCCCATGGCGACGCCGCACGGATTGGCATGCTTGATGATGGCGACGGCAGGGGTCTCGTCGCCAAGCTCGCCAATCAGCTCGTAGGCGGCGTCGGTGTCATTGATATTGTTGTAGGAGAGCGCCTTGCCCTGAACCTGCTCTGCTGTGGCGACGCCGGGCCGGGCTTCGCCGGTGGTGTAGAAGGCCGCGCTCTGATGCGGGTTCTCGCCATAGCGCAGGGCTTCGTCGAGCTTACCGCCAAATGCCGTCCAGTCTGGCGCGGTCTCACCAAGTTGTGCGGCGTACCAGCCGGAGATCGCAGCGTCGTAGGCGGCTGTGCGGGCATAGGTCTTTGCGCCGAGCTTGCGCCGAAGCGAGCCGGAGACCGCTCCGTCATTCTCTCCCATCTCCGCGATGACCGCGTCCAGATCGCCGCCATCTGTGCAGACCGCGACGAAGGCCGCATTCTTGGCCGCCGCACGCAGCATGGCTGGACCGCCAATGTCGATGTTCTCGATGCAGGTCTCGAAATCAGCCCCCGAGGCCACGGTCGCTTCGAAGGGGTAGAGATTGATGTAGACGAGATCGATGGCCTTGATGCCATGAGCCTCGGCGTCGCT
>JBCBTR010000199.1:0-1589 GCA_039818545.1 Pseudomonadota bacterium | reverse complement strand
TGGTATTACAACGCGTTCTTTCAGGAAGGCGGGCCGGCGCTGCCAGAGGGTGAGCGCCAGTGTCTGCGGCTTGGTCGCCTGCATCATCAGATAAGCGCCGCCAGCCTGTATCTGCGCTTGCGAGAGCGCCAGCCAGTTTGTCTCTTCTTCGGTCTTCGGCTCGGCGGGCGTGGGTCTGAGGCCGATCATATTGAGATGGATCGCCTTGCACGCCGCGCCATGATCGAAGCCGAGCCAGCTCGTCACCATCGCGCCCCAGTCCCCGCCCTGCGCAAGATAGCTGTCATAACCGAGCACCTCGGTCATCAGCGTGTTCCAGAGCTTCGCCGTCGCGCGCTGGCCGAGCGGCGAGGCCGGCTTTCCCGACCAGCCAAAGCCCGGCAGCGAGGGGATCACCAGATCAAACGCATCTTCCGCCTTGCCGCCATGCTGAGACGGAAAGGCCAGTCTCGGTATGGCCTCCCAGAACTCATAAACCGAGCCCGGCCAGCCATGCGTCACCAGAAGCGGGCGCTTGCCCTCGGCCTCCCCCACGACATGCAGGAAATGCACATCCAGCCCGTCCACTTCCGCGATGAATTGCGGGAACCGGTTCAGCTCATCTTCAGCGGCCCGCCAGTCATAATGATGCAGCCAGTGTTGTTGCAGCTCCTTCAGGACCGGTGTGGACATGCCATAGGCAAAGCCCTGCTCGTTCTCCGGCGCGGGAAACCAGCGATAGGCGGCGATGCGATCCTGTATCCAGGCGAGCTTGTCCTTGGGAACCTTTATATGGAACGGCGTCATGGCGGCCTCCTCTTTGCCGGTCCACGATGCGGGCAAGACGTCGCCCCATCAAGCCTGTCGCCGCGATAGCGCTTGCGATTCCGCGCAGGCTCGGCTTGTGTGCCGCCAACGCCAAGGAGCCTCCCATGCCAGTCATCAATTACCTCACCACCTGCATCTTCGATCATGGCGCGCTCGCGCAGCTGCCAAAGGTTCTGAAGGGGCTCGGCGTGGAGCGGCCCTTCATTGTGACAGATGCCGGAATCAAGGCGGTAGGTCTCCTCAGCCAGACCGAAGACGCACTCGGCACACCGCCCGCCGGTGTCTTCGCAGAGACCGTCCCGAACCCGACCGAGGCCCAGACCAAGCTGGCAACCGAAGCCTATAAGGCCAGCGGCGCGGACGGCATCATTGCCCTTGGCGGCGGCTCATCCATGGACCACGCAAAGGCCATTGGCCTGATGGCGACCCATGACGAACCGCTGGAAACCTATGGCGCACTCGTCGGCGGGGCGAAGAAGATCGGCAAGATCCCGCCCCTCGTCGCTATTCCGACAACAGCTGGCACCGGCTCTGAAGTCTCCGTTGGCGCGGTGGTGATTCTTGAGAATGGCCGCAAGGAAACCATCGTCTCCCCGAACCTGATCCCCGCAACGGCCATCTGCGATCCGGACCTCACGCTTGGCCTGCCCGCCGGGCTCACCGCCGCGACCGGCATGGACGCCGTCACCCACTGCATCGAATCCGTGCTCAGCCCGCAGGTGAACCCGCCCGCCGAAGGCATCGGATATGACGGGGCGACGCGCGCCGTCGGCAATGACTGG
>JBCBTR010000198.1:0-1790 GCA_039818545.1 Pseudomonadota bacterium | reverse complement strand
GTCGAGCGCGTTCTCGTCATTCACGACGAGGAAGGTCTGGGCTTCCACGCGAAGCAGCGGATCGCTGCAGCCTTCCGGCACGCAGGCTCCAAGGCCTTCGCCCGGTGTCGCCTCGCAGGTTGTGTGGACCCAGTGCACTTCGATCGTGTCGCCGGGCTTCACCCCCTGATAGGCACCGTCCGCAGGAGCGAGCTCTGCTTCGGTAAGATCTGCGGTGCCATTGCAGGCATATCCGCCGGAATCCGTATCATCGACGAACACGCTGAAGCCCGGGCCCTTGTGCTCTGCATTTGTATGCGTGTGGATGTTGCACAGGTTCATTTCAGAAGCCGGCGGAGCGGTTGGGAAAGTGACGCTGTTCAGGCCAATCGTGCTGGCAATGTCGCGTGGTGTCTGCGGGCCGGATTCGAGACAGAGCCCTGCAGTATCTGCAGAGGCTGTTTCAACAGTCGCCTCCGGAGTCTCAGCGACAGGCTCAGGCGCGTCGGCGGCCGGGGTCGGGGCCTCGGATTGGCCACAGGCGGCCAGAAGAGAGATAGCGGAAACGGCGGCGAGGTATTTCATGTCGTCGGAGCTCCTTGGTTGCGACTGCCCCGTTACGTAGACTAAGGGGTGCCATTTTCAACGGAAATCGTTCGAAAACCGACCAATTCTGAACCAGTTAGCCGCGTGCGGGCAGTTGATCATTCTTCATGTTCCAGATGGGGGTGCGCAGAGCCATCCAGAGAATCAGCAAGGTCATTCCGCCTGCCGGCACGAAAGCGATCTTCTGGGGGCCGAACAGGTCTGTCAGGAGGCCCATGAGTGCCGCGCCGATGGGTGCACCTGCCATGAACCCGAGCTGATAGATCGAAAGGACCCGCGCGAGCTGGTCCTTCGGCGCTGCATTCTGCACGATCGACCGGCTCATCGCGATCGAGACACCGGCAGCAAGGCCCCAGATGAAGACAATTCCGAGGAACGCCTCATGCGGGACGCGCCACAGCATGGCGAGGATAGCGAGAGACCCGAGAAGCTGTGCGGTCAGGAGAAGCCGGCCCTGGCGCTTGATGTTCTTGAAAATGGACAGGGCAACAGATGAGACGAAGGCACCGAGCCAGAAGGTCACGAACATGTCCCGGATGCCATCTGACTGGAGGCCGTAAATGTCCCGATTGATGATTGGCAGGACAACGAGGAATGAACCAATCACCAGCACGCCGACGCCAAACATGAGCAGAGACATCGCCCAGAGCCTTGGGTCGGCGCGAACGGCGCGAAACCCTTCAGCAATGTCACCGAAAGCTGCGCCCATCCCGGCACGTCCTGTGCGCACCTTGCGCCCTCTGGCGAGCAGCAGTGCGAAGACTGCGCCAAGGCCCATCACGATCCCCTGAACCGCCATCAGGCGATGGCTGGAGATCGGGCCGATTTCCAGCCCACCCAGAAAAGCGGGCATGCGTGTCATCTTGTCGGCATAGCCGGCAAGGATCAGTCCGCAAATCTGACTCACAAACTGAGCCATCGTGGCGAGCGTGACACCAAGCTGAAGCGTGACGCTGGAGCCAACACGCATTCGCCGCTCGACAACTTCATTCACAATGGCATCGCGCGCGGGCATCATGAACGCGCCAACGGTTCCAATCGTGATCCCGTAGAGAATCATCAGCGGGTAGGAGAGGCGGCCCTCTGAAATCGCAAAGGCCAGTGCGAAGGCTGGCACTGCGCCGAGAAGGTGGAGCAGGATCAGCAGGCGTTTGCCGTCCGCTCGTTCGGCGATCACCCCGCCAATCAGCAGGAACACCACTGAT
>JBCBTR010000197.1:0-1792 GCA_039818545.1 Pseudomonadota bacterium | reverse complement strand
TGAACACAGGTCCTGCCTACTCGCCCTTGAAGACGGGCGCGCGCTTTTCGAGAATCGCGTCGACGCCTTCCATGTGATCGTCGGTCATGTGCATCAGCGCCTGCGAGGCCGCCGACATCTCCATGATCGTATCGTAGCTCGCCGTGGTGCCGTGGCGCATCAGCGTTTTGGCAAGGCGCAGCGATTGCGGGGACTGGCCGGCAATCTTCTTCGCAAGCGCCATCGTCTCGTCCATCAGCGTGTCAGCCGTGACGGCCTTGGAGATCAGCCCCCAATCGGCGGCGGTCGCCGCATCGATCACATCGCCGGTGAAGAGCAGCTCAGCCGCGCGGGAGCCACCAATGATGCGCGGCAGGAGCCATGCCCCACCATCGCCCGGGATCAGGCCGAGCTTGAGGAAGGTGACGCCAAACTTCGCCTTGTCCGACGCGATCCGGATATCGGCCATGCAGGCAACGTCGCAGCCAAGACCGATGGCCGGGCCGTTGACGGCGGCAACCAGTGGCGTCTCCAGATTGTAGAGCGCCTTCACGATCTGGTGGATGTTGCGGCGATAGCCTTCGCGGATCGAGTAGGGCGAGCCGCCAAACGCTCCGGTGCGGGCCTTCATCGCCTTGACATCGCCGCCGGCGGAGAAGGCGCGGCCTTCGCCGGTCAGAATGGTGCAGCGGATCGAAGTGTCGGCTTCGATCTCCGCGCAGGCCGCCACGACATCCGCGCCATCGCCTTCCTGCCCTAGCGCATTCATCATGTCTGGGCGGGTCAGCGTCAGGACGGCGATCTCACCGTGCTTTTCGAGTTTGATGACGGACATAGGCGTTTGGCTCCCGAGATTTCTGTTTCGGGGCCTGAAATCGCAGACCTATTCGCCGCTGTCGACCTCAAGGCGCGTATAGATGCCGGTGAACCAGACCGACCACTCGCCGGTTTCGGTATCCTGCTGCTCGAAATGCTGGGTCACCGTGCCGTCTTCATTCGGCGTCCATTCTCCCGTGAAGGGTGCGCTTGTGCCGTTCCGGTTCACGATCTCGCCGATCAGTTTCATGGAGCCTGTGTCCGTCAGCCCGCCTTCATAGTCGATAACGCCGCCGGTGCTGACCCAGACCTGACGCCATGTCTCGCGCGCGGGATCGTAGTAATTGTAGCTCTGCCCGGTGGAGCCGGTGGCTGACGTCCAGCGCTCCACAAGGAGGCATCCATTCTCTTCGGCTGTAATGGTGTTCAAGCCCTGCTCTGTTCCGGCTGGGTCCGTCACCGTCCAGCTGCCCAGCCAGAAATCGAAGGCGCGATAGGCTTCTCCCTCGCAATTGGCAGGTATTGGCGTTGGGGTCGGGGCATTTTCCTGAGCCGTCGCTGCGCTGGTGCAGGCGCTGACCAGAATGAGAGAAAAACCGGCGATGATCCGGGTGACGGGGATCATGAGCGCCTCCTGACAGAGCTGACGCCTCAGTTCCGCCCAGTCAGCGCGAGCTGTCAAAGGCTTTGCGATCAATGGCGTTGCCGCGCGCGACCGGGGCGGCCATGCTGATCGCGGATGAATACGGTCACCCATCTCATCGCGGCATCGGCCCTGCTCGCACGCCGCGATGCGCCCCAGCTCAATCACGCCGTGGCCGCCGGGGCGCTGCTGCCTGATTTATCGATGTACATCTTCTTTGCGTGGAGCCGGCTTGAAGATGTACATCGATAAATCAGGCAGCAGCGCCCCGGCGGCCACGGCGTGATTGAGCTGGGGCGCATCGCGGCGTGCGAGCAGGGCCGATGCCGCGATGAGATGGGTGACCGTATTCAT
>JBCBTR010000196.1:0-1820 GCA_039818545.1 Pseudomonadota bacterium | reverse complement strand
GTGATGATGCCGGCCTTGGCGAATTCGTACTGTGTCACAGGAGCATCGTCGACGCCGCGAAGGGGCCGGTTCCGCACCGGGAACTCGCGGGCGAGATAGTCGCCCGTCGCTCCGCCATTGTCTTCGGGCTTCACATGACGGCCTTCATACTCTTCGACGCCGCCGCGCTCGAGCACCCAGGCCTTGCGAGTGCGTGGCAGGCCTTTTTCCACGTCGATGGTGATGGAGGCGTCCGAGTATGGGCCGGATGTGTCATAGACCGGGACCGGCGGTTCATTGGCGGAGGGGTGCAGGTCGATCTCGCGATGGGGCACGGCAAGGTCCGGCAGCGGATGGGTGTAGACCTTGCGGCTGGCGGGGAGCGGGCCGGTGGTGACTTTCGGGGTCTCGAACTCGGACTGTTTGCTGGGCTTGTTCATGGGGTGAGTTCCTTTGCGGCGGCCATGAGGCCGAGCTCTTTCTGGAGTTTTTTGGTGAGCCCTGAGCCGACGATGCGGCGGGACTCTGCGATATAGGCTTTCAGCTCGTCATCGGAGAGGGTTTCGTCCGATGTGCGCTGGATCCATTTCATCCCGCGCGAGGCAAGATGGGGCGCGCCCTTGAGGCCGGGCTGGGTCTTCATGATGTCGAAGCTCATCGGCGAAACCTTGAACGAGCAGCGATCGAGCGTGTCGCCCTCTGCTCCGCCAATGGCGTAGACCTTGCCGCCGATCTTCCAGACATGGGAGCCGCCCCACTGGACCACATGGGTGGAGTGCGGAAGGCTCCCGCAATAGGCGTTGTACTCCTCCAGCGTCATGGCCGTGCCCGCTTCCTGAAATGATAGGTGAGCGCCATGGCAATGCAGTGCGCCAGCGGGTCTGTTGGGAGGGGTTGGCTCAAAGACAGGCGAAGCTCGCGGTCGCCGATGATGTCGAGCGTGCCGGCATACTGGGTGCGCCATTGCTCGGCGACCTTGGTCTGGCAATGGACGAACAGGCTGATGGCTGTCCCCTCCCCGTCCCAGCCGAGGCGGATTGTGGTGCCGCTTTTCGACTTTTCGGTGAGATAGGAGGGCTGGCCCCATTTCAGGGTCTCGGTCAGCGGGCCGATTTCGGGATGGGTCCCGGCGGTGTCGAGGATCAGCGCGCGGACCTCGCCGAGCGCGGCACGCACGGATGGCGAGGCCTGCGCGAACACATCCGCGACGGCTTTGGGCGGTTTGGGTCTTTTGGCGAGGGTCGCCATGCTTTGCTCCGTTCCTACGCCGGCCACCTCCAGCAAATGGAGATTCCCCGGATCAGGTTCTAAGGGTGCTGGGCCGGCAACAGGCCCATCTCAGCGGCTGCACAGCGCGCCCCTCGGATGAAGACAAGCTAGTCGAGACCGGGCCGCTTTGGAAGCGGGCATGGCGTGAATTGTTGCGTAGGGCCGCGAATGCGGTGCACTGTCCCGCCGGGCCAGGAGGAGACACCCATGACCGGATTTGAAGCGGCGAGCCTTTATGCAGGCTTGTTTGTATTGCTGTTCCTGACGCTGAAGCTGAATGCCGGGCGGTCGCGCGCGGGCGCGAAAGTCAGCATTGGCGATGGCGGAAATGAACTGCTGCAACGTGCGATGCGGGCGCAGGCCAATACGGCGGAAGACGTGCCCATCGTGATGATCGGCCTGTTTGCACTTGTCGGGCTGGGCGCGCCACTGGCGATGATCCACGCGATTGGCGGCGGATTCCTTGGGCTTCGTGTGCTCTATGCACTAGGCATTGGCGGCGCACCCGGGCTTGGCTTTGGCCGCTTTGTCGGGACGATTGGCACCCTGCTCATCATGATCGCGACGGGCGT
>JBCBTR010000195.1:0-1980 GCA_039818545.1 Pseudomonadota bacterium | reverse complement strand
TCGCGGGCGATGGCGAGGGCTTCAAGGTCGCCATGTCCGTGCTCGACAAAGGGCGGTTGCATATCTCTGCCGTCGCGACGGGGATGTCCGAGCGGCTGATCTCCGAGATGGTGGGTTACAGTCTGGAGCGCAAACAGTTCGGCAAGCCGATCATGCAGCACCAGCTGATCCAGGCGATGATCGCCGACAGTCAGGCCGAAGCCTATGCGGCGCGGTGCATGATCCTTGATGCGGCGCGGCGGCGCGATGCTGGTGAGAATGTCACCATGGAAGCCTCCTGCGCGAAGATGTTCGGCACCGAAGCCTGCGGGCGCATTGCCGACCGAGCCGTGCAGGTGTTTGGCGGGGCCGGCTATGTGACCGATTACGGGATCGAGCGCTTCTTCCGCGACGCGCGCATCTTCCGCCTCTATGAAGGCACGACGCAAATTCAGCAGATCATCATCGCGCGGGAACTCGCCCGGGCCGGTGAAAAGGGACTTCTCTAGATGTTTGAACACGATCCAACCGAGCCGGGTGAAGTCGGCCTGAATCCTGAGCGCCTCGAAGCGATGACGACGTTCTTCAAGGAGAACTATCTCGACACAGGCAAGCTGCCCTGCGTGGCGACGCTGGTCTCGCGCGGCGGGGAGATCGCGCACGAGGCCTATAGTGGGAACACGGCCTTTGAGGGCGGCGCGCCGATCAATCAGGACACGATCTTCCGCATCTATTCGATGACCAAGCCGATCACGTCGGTGGCGGCAATGATGTGCTTGGAGGAGGGCGACCTGCGCCTTGATCATCCTGTGTCGCGCTACATTCCGGAATTCGCAGAGACCGAGGTTTGGGATGGCGGGAACCTGAAAGATTATAAGACGCGCAAACCGGATCGCGAGATCCAGATCCGGGATCTGTTCACGCATACTTCCGGGATTACGTACGGGTTTCTGTTCCAGCATGAAGTCGATGCGCTCTATCGACGGGAAAAGGTCGGCGAACCCGGCGTGACGCTGGAGGAGATGTGCAAGCGGATCGCGAAACTGCCGCTGGCTTTCTCACCGGGCGACAAGTGGAATTACGGCCACTCGATCGATGTGCTCGGGCGGGTTGTGGAAGTGGTCTCCGGACAGACGCTGGACACGTTCTTCCGTGAGCGGATTTTCGGACCGCTTGGGATGAATGATACCGATTTCTATGTGCCGGAAGACAAGATCGACCGGCTGATGACCTGTTACTCCAAGGACCCGATGACCGGCGAGGTCACGGTCTCTGATAAGGGCGGCGCAGCGTCGAAAGCTTATGCAAAGCAACCGACCATGCTGAATGCCGGCGGCGGGCTTGTCTCCACGCTTCGCGACTATCACCGCTTCTGCCTGTGCATGATGCGTGGCGGCACGCTGGACGGTGCGCGCCTGCTGTCACCGAAGACGCTTGAATTCATGCGTATGAACCATCTGCCGGGTGGGGCGACGATCAAGGATATGGGCGACGAGACCTTTTCCGAAGCGCGGATGGATGGGAACGGGTTCGGGCTGGGCTGGTCGGTGGCGGTCGACACCGTCGAGCTGATGCAGCCGGGCTCTGAGGGCACCTATAGCTGGGGCGGCCTCGCCAACACCTTCTTCTGGATCGATCCGGAGGAAGAGCTGATCGCCATACAAGCCACACAGATGATCCCGTCAGGCTGTTATCCGATCCGGCCGCAGTTCCAGCAACTTGTCTATTCCGCGATCGACTGGTGAGCCAGGACGACTCCGCCAATCCGGTCCGTGAAGCGATCCTGAACCTCGTGAATGAGCGTGGGACAGACAAGACGATCTGCCCGACGGAGGCCGCTCGCGTTGTCTCGGAAGACAAATGGCGATCTCACCGGCCTTGGCGAGGCGCACCGCTTCGGCGCGTACGTCTGGCAAGGCTCGTCGCCATTTGTCTTCCGAGACAACGCGAGCGGCCTCCGTCGGGCAGATCGTCTTGTCTGTCCCACGCTCATTCACGAGG
>JBCBTR010000194.1:0-2028 GCA_039818545.1 Pseudomonadota bacterium | reverse complement strand
GTCAGTGCCGCATCGTTCAAGCTAACGGCCCCGGCATCAATACGGCGACCAATCGCTTCAGCCCGCTCAAGCGACCCTGCGAACACGGCTGCGGACAGGCCATACTCTGTATCGTTGGCAAGGCGGACTGCCTCGTCCTCACTGCTAAAGCCCATCACCGGCATGATCGGCCCAAAGGTTTCCTCCCGCATGACTTTCATGTCCTGCGTCACATCCGCGATCACCGTCGGCCTCAGCCACAGCCCGCCGCCATGTGTTTCGATCTCCCCGCCGGTAAGGACATGCGCGCCTTTTTGCCTGGCGTCTTCAATGTGGGCGTCAAGAATGGCGGCCTGCTTGTCGAAAATGATCGGGCCGATCTCGCCGACGGTGATGTCCGGCCAGTTCAGGCGCGCTGCGCCAGCCTTTTCGACGAGGCGCTGGGTAAATCGCTCCAGCAGCGGCTCTTGAACATAGATGCGCTCGATGGACTGGCAGGCCTGTCCGGTTGAAAGGGCTGATCCCCGCAGGGCCGCATCGGTTGCCTGTTCGACATCTGCATCGTCCAGAACCACCAGCGGGTCTTTACCGCCAAGTTCGAGGAAGGCGGGGATCATCCGCGCGGCGGCTCCGGCGGCGACTTTCCGCCCGGTCGCCACGGACCCTGTGAAGCAGACCGCATCGACTGACTCAATCAGCGCGGCACCGGTCCCGCCATCGCCCTGAACAACGGCAAGGACATCTGAAAGCCCGGCCGCTTCGATCGCGCGGACAAAGGGATCCACAAAGCGCGGCGTCACCTCTGAGGGTTTGATCATTACCGCGCAGCCCGCGAGCAGGGCGGGGAGCGTATCGATCATCGACAGCGTCATTGGAAAATTCCAGGGCGAGATGACGCTGACCAAAGCGTAGGGGACAAATTGCGGTGCATGCCGGATGGCTGGATTCATACGGCCATCGGTCCAGCCCTCTGGCACAAGGTGCGGGGCCTGTGCGATCCAGCCATGGATCGACCCCACCACGCCATCGACTTCCATTGCTGCAATACGCCGCCGCCCGGTGTCGGCTTCCAGCGCTTTTGAGATCTCGGGCTTGGCGTCGGTCAGTGCCGTGGCGAGCCCGGTCAGCGCGGCGGAGCGCTCTTCCAGCGAGCGCGTGCGCCATTCGACTTGTGCGATCCTTAGTCGGCTCGCCGTTTCGCTGATCTCCGCCGCATCAGCAGCGTTTATGTGAAAGTCGATCTCGCCTGTCCGGGGGTTCCGGACATCCAGTTGCCGGGTCATCGGTTAACCGAGCCCAAGTGCGCCGGGATTGACGATCCCGTTCTCATCGAGGCTCGCCTTGATGGTCTCAAGCAGAGCGAACGCCGCCGGGTCACGGCCAGATTTGTAGGGGTAGGTTCGACCAATCTGGAAGTGCGCTGCTCCGTGAGCGGAGAAGGTATCGAGAACGAACTGCCGCGCTTTTTCCACCATGGCTGTGGCGTCCGGGTTCGGCTCATAGCGTGGATATCTGGCGAGCACCTGATCTTCGACCGCCTCTTCGTGGATGGCGAACAGCTCTTCCGGCCAGATGAACACCGGCTCAATCAGATAGCCTGTAGTGCCGAGGGATGTGACCAGCGCGCCGGTCAGGATGTCATGCTTGTCCAGTTCCTCACGCATGGCGTCGAAGCCATCCTCAAGCTCGCGCCAGCAGGCCGGGCCCTCGCTGACAGGGACAATCCCGTGGATCGGCACCCAGCGCTCGCCCTGTGGCCCAAGCATGTTGTTGAGCGGGGTAAAGGGGTTAGCGCGGATGATCTTCGGAATGGAGTTCTCGATTTCCTTGCCTCCATGCGCGTCGGCGATTTTCTTCAGGATTGCGAGTTCTTCCGTCACGCCGGCCTTGGAGCGTCCTTCAACGGCGAAGTGCAGCGTGTAGGCCGCATCATCCATGAAGCCGCGCCCGGCCATTGCGACTTTCGCGCCTTCTTTCAGCGCTTTGAGGACCGATCCCTGTTTCTTCATCACATTGGTCAGCGTCTTGGCATCGGACAGGAAAGACGCC
>JBCBTR010000193.1:0-2049 GCA_039818545.1 Pseudomonadota bacterium | reverse complement strand
GGTTGGCTGGGTTTGGCCGAGCGCACGGGCGGCGGCAGAGAGCGACCCTTCTTCCGCCGTCGCAAGAAACGCGCGGATCTGATTCCAGTCGAATGAGATGGCCTGCCAGTTCATCGATTCATGTATAGATGAACTACGAATTTCCGCAATTTATATGCTAATCCCGTATGGGTATGTTTGATCATACACAACCGAGCACGCTGGATGCCCCTATGAAACACGATAACAGGATCTGGGACCGGTACGCGGCAGGCTACTTCAAACGGCCCATCGCGAACCCGGAAGTCTATGAAGAAAAACTGCGGATGACGCGCCAACACCTGAAACCGGACATGGATGTCCTCGAGTTCGGGTGTGGAACGGGCGGCACCGCGATCCGGCACGCGCCGCATGTGCACCATATACAGGCGGTGGATATCTCAGAGGCAATGCTGGACATCGGCCGCCGGCAGGTCGAGGAGGCAGGGATCAGGAATGTCTGGTTCGAACGCGCCGACATTGCCGAGTATGATGCCGCGCCGGACAGCTATGACGCTGTGCTGGGGCTCAGCATCCTGCATCTGTTGGAGGACCCGGCCGAGGTCATTGCGCGTGTTCATCGCTGGCTGAAACCGGGCGGTGTGTTTGTGTCGAGCACAGCCTGCCTTGGGGACAAGATGGGGTGGTTCCGATATGTCGCCCCCGTCGGTCGCGCACTCGGCCGCATCCCTTATGTGAATGTCTTCAAGGCCGACTATCTCGTCGATGAACTCGTCGCAGGCGGTTTCCAGATCGAGACGCACTGGCAACCTAAGGGGAGTATGGGCGTGTTTGTCATCGCGCGGAAAGCTGCGGCTGTGGATCAGGCCTGAGCGGTTTTTGGGCGGACGCGCTTGATCGTGCCTGAGAAGTTCAGGCAGGGGCGGCCGTCCGATGTCACGATCCCGCGCACGAAGACGAGGCTGCCGCCGACCCGCAGGACATCGCCGCGCGCTTCGACCAGCTCGCCTTCCTTCGGACCGTCCAGAAACTCCGAATTGAAGGCGACCGTCAGGCCGTATCCGCCATCCTGCATGGCATTGTGGGCGATGCCGAACAGGGCGAAATCTGCGAAGGTCATGAGGCAGCCGCCATGCATGACGCCGCCGCCATTCATGTGCTTGCGCTCGGCCCGGAAGGCGGCGACGGGGCCGTCTTCTTCGAGTTTGAAATAGAACGGACCGGCCGTCTCAGCCTCGAACGGTTCATCCGGCCAGTAGGTCCATCCGGCGAACTCGCCCGTATCCATCACGACAGTTTTCATCAGCAGACCCCGATCTTTTCTTTGTGCTCGTTCGCGGGGGTTCTAAGGTGGCGGGGAGAGAACACAAGGAGAGGGCGCGATGGCATTCGACGCTGAAATTCGGGACCAGCTGGTCGAAACAGTCCGCAGGTTCGTGTCCGAGAAGTGCCGGCCGCTGGAAGGTCAGGTTGCCGAAGATGACGAGATTCCGCAGGGGATTGTTGATGAAATGAAGGCGCTCGGCCTGTTCGGGATCGCCGTGCCGGAAGCCTATGGCGGGCTGGAACTCGACATGGAGACCGAATGCCTCGTTGCGTTTGAGCTGGGGCGGACCTCGCCGGCGTTTCGATCTGTCGCGGGCACGAACATCGGAATCGGAAGCCAAGCGCTGGTTCTGTTCGGGACCGATGAGCAGAAAGAGAAGTGGCTGCCCGGCATTGCCAGTGGCGACCTGATCGCGAGCTTTGCGCTGACCGAACCGGAAGCGGGCTCCGATGCCGGCGGGCTGACCACGAAAGCGATCAGGGATGGCGACCACTACGTCCTGAATGGCGGCAAGCGTTACATCACCAATGCCAACAAGGCCGACCTCTTCACCGTCATGGCGCGGACCGACCCGGAGACGCCCGGGGCCAAGGGTGTGTCTGCCTTCATCGTCGAGCGGGATACGCCGGGGCTGTCTGTCGGGCCGCCAGAGAAGAAGATGGGCCAGCAGGGCGCGCATATCTGCGACGTGAACTTCGATGACTGCCGGGTGCCTGCCGCGAACATGGTTGCGGGCGATGGCG
>JBCBTR010000192.1:0-2324 GCA_039818545.1 Pseudomonadota bacterium | reverse complement strand
GCCGGATGTCTTCGGGATAGTCCGGCTCACCAAAAACCGGCAACGGCAGCTCAGCCGCCTCGGACTGGACCTCAACGGCCCCGGCAACAACCTCGATCTCACCTGTGGCAAGGTTTGCGTTCACCAGTTCTGCATCGCGCGCAACGACCTTGCCCTCAACGGTGAGATCGAGGTTGTTGCCGGGGCCGTTGAGGTCCAGTCCGAGGCGGCTGAGCTGCCGTTGCCGGTTTTTGGTGAGCCGGACTATCCCGAAGACATCCGGCTGACGCACCGCTATCTCGACCTGCGCCGCGAGACGCTGCACAAGAACATGATCCTGCGTTCGGACGTAATTGCATCCATTCGGCGGCGCATGGTCGAGCAGGGGTTCACCGAGTACCAGACCCCGATCCTGACGGCGTCCAGCCCTGAGGGCGCGCGCGACTTTCTCGTGCCATCGCGTATCCATCATGGTGAGTTCTATGCGCTGCCGCAGGCCCCGCAGCAGTTCAAGCAATTGCTGATGGTTTCCGGGTTTGACCGCTACTTCCAGATTGCACCTTGTTTCCGCGATGAGGATGCCCGCGCCGACCGTAGCCCGGGTGAGTTCTACCAGCTCGATATCGAGATGAGCTTCGTCACACAGGAAGACGTGTTCAACGCGATTGAGCCTGTCATGCGCGGCGTCTTCGAGGAGTTTGCGGACTGGGACGGGAAGGGCCGCACCATGCCGTCCGGGCCGTTCCCGCACATTCCGTATGCTGAGGCGATGCTGAAATACGGCTCCGACAAGCCTGACCTGCGCATCCCGATCGAGTGTTGCGATGTGTCCGATATCGCCACGCGGGAAGATGTGACGCTGGGCGTGTTCAAGAAGATCGTAGAGAGCGGCGGCATCGTTCGCGCTATCCCGGCTCCGAACACGGCAGAACAGCCGCGCAGCTTCTTCGACAAGATGGACGGCTGGGCAAAGAAGGAAATGCAGGCCCCGGGGCTCGGCTATATGCGCTTTGTCGAGGAAGACGGCGCGCTCACCGCAACCGGCCCCATCGCGAAGTTCTTCTCTCCCGAGGCTCTGCAGGCCATGGCAGACAAGGCTGGGATCAAGGCGGGCGACGGCCTGTTCTTCGCGGCCGGCAAGAAAGCTGATGCTGAACGCCTTCAGGGCGCAGCTCGTGCGCGGGTTGGCGTAGAGCTCGGCCTGATCGAGCCTGATGTCTTCCGGTTCTGCTGGATCGTCGACTTTCCAATGTATGAATACGACGAGGACGCCAAGAAGGTCGACTTCTCGCACAATCCGTTCTCGATGCCGCAGGGCGGCCTCGAAGCCCTTGAGGCGGCGAAAAGCGATGAGGACCTGCTCGCGCTCAAAGCCTACCAGTACGACATTGTCTGTAATGGCGTTGAGCTGTCCTCAGGCGCAATCCGGAACCATCGTCCCGAGATCATGCTGAAAGCGTTTGAGCTGGCTGGGTACGGCGCGGACGTCGTCGAAGCTGAGTTCGGCGGCATGCTGAACGCATTCCGCTACGGCGCGCCGCCACATGGCGGTATCGCGCCGGGCGTCGACCGAATGGTGATGCTGCTCGCCGGGACAGACAATATTCGCGATGTAACGCTGTTCCCGATGAATGGTCAGGCCCGCGACCTGATGATGGGCGCGCCAAGCCCTGTCAGTGATGAGCAGTTGAAAGAACTGAATATCCGGATGGCACCGACGCCGAAGACCTAAGGGGTCGGGGCCGGCGTTCCTGCGAAGGTCGCCGCGCAGAGACGAATCTCGACCCCCGCCGGCGGCTTGGTCGCCAGCGTTCCGCATGCGCCGGCAAAATCGCCTTGCCGGGCCCCGAAGGTCTGGGACAGATCCGCATCATCGAGACGGGCATCGTGGAAGCTTGCCGCACTAATGTCGGCCGTGCCGAAAACGGCCGATGTCAGGTTCGCACCGTTGAACACAGCGCCCGACAGACGCGCGCCTTCCAGATTCGTCCTGATAAGGTTCGCGCTGGAGAAGTCGGCGCTCGTGGCGCGCACGCCGGTCAGAATGGCGTCTTCAAAGCTCGCCCCGACAAACACCGCCGTACTCATGCGCGCATTCATCAACGTGGCGTGGGCGAACACGGCACCGGACGCTTTTGTCTGGATCAGCTTGGCCTGGCTGAGATCCGCGCCGGTGAAGTTCGCGCCCTCCAGATTGGCCCAGCTCACATCTGTTCGGCGGGCGATCACACCGACAAACTGCGCATTCGCGGCATTTACGCTCTGCATCACTGCGTCTGTCAGCGTTGCATCAGGGTAGTTTGCATTACGAAAATCGACCGATGCCATCTGGTGGCCGGTCAGGT
>JBCBTR010000191.1:0-2348 GCA_039818545.1 Pseudomonadota bacterium | reverse complement strand
GGCGTTCTCAACAACCGCATCTCCGAATTTGTCTTCAACCATCTCAATGCCATCGGCATTCCGACCCACTTCATTCGCCGCCTCAACATGCGCGAGCAGCTGATTCGGGAAGTTGAGATTATTCCGATCGAGGTCGTCGTCCGCAATGTCGCCGCAGGCTCGATGTCGACCCGCCTCGGCGTGGAAGAAGGCGAGCAGCTGCCCCGCTCGATCGTCGAGTTCTACTACAAGAAAGACGAGCTGAACGATCCGATCGTCACGGAGGAGCACATCACCGCGTTCAACTGGGCCACCACTCAGGAAATTGACGACATGATCTCCATGGCGCTGCGCGTGAACGACTTCATGTCCGGCCTGTTCGCCGCGGTCGGCATCCGCCTGATCGACTTCAAGGTCGAGTTCGGACGGCTCTATGAAGGCGACATGGTTCGCACCATTCTCGCCGATGAGATCAGCCCCGACAGCTGCCGCCTCTGGGACATCGAATCCGGTGAGAAGCTCGACAAGGACCGGTTCCGCCGGGATCTTGGCGGGGTGACGGAAGCCTATGCCGAAGTCGCCCGTAGGCTCGGCATCATCAAGGAATCCCAGCAGGGTGCGGAAATCCTCGACTTCAACGGAGCGCCGAAATGAAAGCCATCGTCCATGTCGGTCTGAAACCCGGCGTTCTCGATCCTCAGGGCAAAGCCGTCGCCGACACGCTCGGGCGGATGGGCTACAATGAGGTCGAAGGCGCGCGCATCGGCAAGGTGATCGAACTCGATCTTGAAGACGGCCTCTCGCAGGAGGCCGCAGAGGCGCGCGTCAAAGAGATGTGCGAAAAGCTGCTCGCGAATACCGTGATCGAAAGCTACCGGGTCGAACTCGCCGCATGATCAAGCTGACCTTCTGCCTGCATCGCCTGCCCGCTCTCAGCCGGGAGGAATTCCAGCGATACTGGCGGGAGGAGCATGCCCCGCTCGTCGCAAGCCATGCCGAAACGCTGGGTATCAGACGCTATGTGCAGACCCATGCGGAGACGCATGAAATGAATGACGGCATCAGGGCCTCGCGCGACGCGCCGGAAATGTATGACGGCATCGCTGAACTCTGGTGGGAGAGCTGGGACGCCTTCTTTGCTGCTGGCGAGAACCCCGGCGCGGAGGCTGCCGGAGCCGCCCTTCTGGAAGACGAACGCAAATTCATCGACCTGTCGCGCTCACCGCTCTGGTTCAACCAGGAACATGTCATCGTTGGCTGAAAGGGGACGTTTTCAGGCCCGTAACGAAAAATCCCCGCGGAATTAACCGCAGGGATTCAAAGCGTTGTGAGGATTGCGCCTAGTCCGTGATGTCTTCTTCAACATCCTGCGCGGTCTCTTTGACGACCTTTCCGGTCGCTTCGACATCTTCGCCGATGCCTTCAATCGTGTTGCAGGCGGCGAGAAGCGGCAGAGCCGCGAGGGCTGCGATAAGAGCTTTCATGAGTGGTCCTCACTGTTAACTGTGCCCCGATAAGTGGCCTCGACGCGTCAAAAACACAAGCCGGTTTCCTTCACAGGCGATTCGCTGCTAAGGCGCGGGCCATGAAAACAGCCGTCATCGTATTTCCCGGATCGAACTGTGATCGCGACGCGCAAGTCGCCCTGAAACAGGCCACAGGTGCTGAACCGGCCATGGTCTGGCACAAGGACGGGACGATCCCGGACGGCACCGACATGGTCATGGTGCCGGGCGGGTTTTCCTACGGAGACTATCTGCGCTGCGGCGCGATTGCCGGCAACTCGCCGATCATCAGCCAGCTGCTCAGCCATGCCGAGCGCGGCGGCTATGTGCTCGGCGTCTGCAATGGCTTCCAGATCCTTTGCGAAACCGGCCTCCTGCCCGGCGCATTGATCCGCAACGCTTCGCTCAATTTTGTCTGCAAACCGCAACCGCTGAGGGTCGAGAACGCGAACAGCGCCTTCACTTCAAGCTACGCTGGTGGCGATGACATCACCATTCCCGTCGCCCACCATGACGGAAACTACGTCGCCGACGAAGACACGCTCGACACGCTGGAAAATGAGGGCCGGATCGCTTTCCGATATGCCGGCAACCCAAACGGATCAGCCCGCGACATTGCCGGCATCCTGTCAGAGAATGGACGCATCCTCGGCATGATGCCCCACCCCGAACGCGCCATTGGCGGACATGAAGGCGGGAATGACGGGCTCGGCATGTTTGAAAGCCTACTCAGCGCAGCGTGACCTCCTATGCCGACGGTTCAGCCGGTAATTGTCAGAAACGGGCTGGCCTACGGCGTCGATGACCGGCGACCTCAAACATATTCCCTGCGCCAAGCACGCTATTATCAAATCGTTTTGGAAG
>JBCBTR010000190.1:0-2388 GCA_039818545.1 Pseudomonadota bacterium | reverse complement strand
TTCGCCGTTGGTGCGCGGTACCGCTTCGGCGGTTAGCCTTCCTCCCCCACGCACCTTGAAGCGCCCGGCCGGACTTCCCCCCTCCGCGCCGGGCGTTTTTCGTTTTCCGCTCTGGTTCGCGAAATGCCCGGGACTAGAGCCCGCCGAGCCAGTCCAGCAGGAGGCGATTGACGTCGTCTGCCCGCTCCTGCTGGGTCCAGTGACCGCAGCCGGGCAGCACATGAACGCCGCGCAGGTCCGCGAAGTTCGGCTGCATGTCTTTCACCACATCGCCGGGGAACATTTTCAGGACAAGATCGCGGTCGCCGCCGATGAACAGCGCAGGCTGCTTTATCTGGCTGTCGGGCACGGCGCGCAGCAGGTCATGGTCGCGATAATGGTTGCGGTAACGGTTCAGCGGCCCGCGAAACCCGGACGCCTTGAACTGGCTTTCATAATAGGCGACGTCGGCCTCGCTCAGCCATGGGAGCGGCATGGGCGGCTCCGGCAGGCGATGGAGCAGCGTCTCGCCATGCTTCTTGTCGAGCGGCCACGTCCCTTCCGGCGCATCACCGGAAATCGCGTAGTAGAACTTGCGGATCGTCGCGGCAAGATCGGCTTCCAGCTCCTCTTCGGCGACGCCCTCATCCTGAAAGTAGACCTGATAGAAAAACAGGCCCTGTTTTGTGAAGAAGTTCTTGAACACATCGAGCGCGGCATGCTCGCCGGGCGGCATGTAAGGCACCGACAAGCCGGCAACAGCGCGGAACTGATCCGGGTGCAGAAGCGCTGAGTTCCAAGCGATGGGCGCGCCCCAGTCGTGGCCCACGATGACAGCAGGGCCGTCCGGCTGGAGGGCCTTCGCGAGCGCGGCCATATCGCCGGTCAGGGACTCCATATCGTAGGCCTCGATGGCGTTCGGCTTGTCCGATCCGCCATAGCCGCGAACGTCCGGCGCGGCGGCGCGATAGCCAGCCTCAGCCAGCGCATCGAGCTGCTTGCGCCACGAATACCAGCTCTCCGGGAAGCCATGTACGAACACGACAAGTGGGCCCTCTCCCTTGACCGCGACCCGCAAGTTCACGCCATTCGCTTCGATTGTCTGGAAGTCCTGCATTTCAGCGCCCTTATTCAGCGATTTTTCAAGGTCATATAGTAGGTAACCATATTAATCGACGCCGGCCCAAAATGGACCGTGTCTTGCAACGTTAACCGCGCCTCAGCCGTATCAGGATCAGAATGCTCCGCACCGCCTGTCTTTTCGCCGTTCTGACCGGCACCGCATCGCTTGTCGCCACGGCAGAAACCGTGCGCGTGGTCAGCGATACGGCGTCAGAGCGGCTGATCGAGCGGATCGCCGGGGAGTTAACGGAAACCGAGCCTGCAGAAACCGTTTTCGAAGCGCGGCGTCAGGCCCGGCAGGCTGCCAGTCGTGCGCAGGCCTATTTGAATTCACGCGGCTATTTCGACGCCGAGGTCAGCCATTCGGTCGAGTCCGGCCCGCCCCCCCGCGCGGCCATCAAGGTCGAGCCTGGGCCGCGTTACCGGATTGCCGAGACCAGCCGGCGCATCATTGGCGGTGAGATCAGTCCTGAAGACGAGGCGCGCCTCGCCCGCGCCATGACCATCGAGCCCGGCGATTTCGCGATTGCCGACAAGGTCGTGTCACAGGAAGCCGGACTGCTCGCAGTGCTGCGCAGTCTTGGCTATGCCGATGCCAGAGCGCTGAAGCGTCGTATCTCAGGCGATCAGGAGACCGACACGATCACGGTCGTCTACCGGCTGCGACCCGGCCCGCGGGTGCGGTTTGGCGAGGTCGTCTTCGATGATGGGGTGCGCACGCGCCAGCCCTACCTCAACCGCCTGATCCCATTCGAGGAAGGCGAAGTGTTCAGCCCCGACAAGCTGTCCGAGTTTAACGGCCGGCTTGCCAATACACGACTCTACTCCGTCTCGTCGGCCCATCTCGATGAGGCTGCATCAGAAACAGAGACGGGCACCGACGATGTGCGCGATGTCATCGTCACTCTGACAGAGCGCGACCGCTATACCGTGACCGCCGGTGCCAGTGTCTCCACCAGCGAGGGCCCCGGCCTGACCGCAAGCCTGACCCGGCGCAATGCCACACGTCGCGGCGACACGCTGACCGCGCGAACGACGCTGGCCGCCCAGCAGCGCGCCGTCGGCGTCGACTGGCGCATTCCGAATGCGATTGCCTTCGACAAGGGCCTTGTCTTCTCGGCCAACGGCATACGCGATGAAACCGATGCTTTCGACCGCGAAGCCGTGACGCTGTCCGGCTCCTACGAGGTCCGGCACAGCAAAGCCTTTGCCTATTCGCTGGGGGTCGCCAGTGAGGTGACCAGCGAGACCGATGCCTTTGGCCAGCGTGACCTGCAGATTCTCAGT
>JBCBTR010000189.1:0-2495 GCA_039818545.1 Pseudomonadota bacterium | reverse complement strand
TGCTGGACTATGACAAGCTGGCGCTGACGGTCGAAACCGATGGCTCGATCAAGCCCGAAGATGCTGTCGCCTATGCCGCACGCATCCTTCAGGATCAGCTGCAGCTCTTCATCACCTTCGATGAGCCTGTGATCGAATCGCAGGGCGCGACGGAAGAGGCCGAGCTTGGCTTCAACCCGATGCTCCTGAAGAAGGTCGACGAACTGGAACTGTCAGTGCGTTCGGCCAACTGCCTGAAGAACGACAATATCGTCTACATTGGCGACCTCATTCAGAAGTCCGAAGCCGAGATGCTCCGCACCCCGAACTTCGGCCGCAAATCGCTGAACGAGATCAAGGAAGTGCTCGCCGGTATGGGCCTTCATCTCGGCATGGAAGTGCCGGACTGGCCGCCGGAAGACATTGAAGGCCTCGCCAAGAAATACGACGACCACCTTTAACCACTCAGCCCGTGAGGGCCCAGGGAGACCGACATGCGCCACGGACTTGCGCACCGCAAACTGAACCGCACCGCTTCGCACCGCAAAGCGATGCTTGCGAACATGGCTGCTTCGCTGATCACCCATGAGCAGATCGTCACGACTCTGCCCAAGGCCAAGGAGCTGAAGCCTGTCATGGACAAGCTGGTTTCCCTCGCCAAGAAGGGTGACCTTCCGGCCCGTCGTCGCGCGATCGCAAAGATCCGCGACAAGGACGCTGTCCGGAAGCTCTTCGAGGTCATGGGCGATCGCTACAAGGACCGTTCCGGTGGCTACACCCGCGTCCTGAAGGCCGGTTTCCGCCATGGCGACAACGCGCCAATGGCCGTGATCGAGCTGGTCGACCGCGATCCGGAAGCCAAGGGCGCTGCCGACAAGGCCCGCCACGAAGCTGAGATGGAAGCTTTGGACGCCGAATAGAGGCCTGTCTCACTGCTGAACAGACAAAAACCCCGGACGCGCGTCCGGGGTTTTTCTTTGCCGGGCGACCTCTGCGATTCCCGCATGGCCCCTATGCCATCTTCATGGTCGTTTTCTGCCGCCTGAAAGCCCAAATCTTGCTCAACAGTCAAGACACCTGATGGAGGGCAAAATGCTCCGATCGATGATTATCTCCGCAATGTTCGCCCTGACCGCGCAGCCCGTCCTTGCGGGCGAAGCCGCAGAAGAAGTTATTGAAACGGCGGCCGAACAACTGAGCGCCGGCGCGTTTGATGGGGCTGCCCTCGTCGAGACGCTGAGTGTCGACGGCATCGCCCGCTTCACGCTCGGCAAGTATGCCCGCCGGCTGGATGCCGAAGAACTGGACCGCTTCACGACAGCATTCGAGCTTTTTCTCATCGAGACTTTTGATGCGGAATCGGAGCGTTTCGAAGGGGCTGAGATCATTGTTGAAGGGTCGCATGACCGAAATGAACGCGACTCCATCGTCCTGACCGAAGTCCGCCTGCCGGGGGCCGAACCCCTCGACGTCCGCTGGCGGCTGATCGAGCGCAATGGCGAATGGCGCGCGGTGGATGTCGAGATTCAAGGGCTCTGGCTCGCGGTCGAACAACGCGCGCAGATTGTCGCCATCCTCGGCGAAACCGGGGCCACTGTGTCTGACGCCATCGATGCGCTGGGCGTAGATGAAAGCGTGAAATATGCGCGCCTCGACAACAAACGCACCAGCCGTCGCTAGACTGACTCGCTGATCCCGGCGCGGTTCGCTAGGATCGGCTGAGGTCAGGCGAGGCGGGTTCATGGCACAGCTACTCAGGCCGCCTTGTGAGGATCGGCCCTTTGACCGGACCGCCAGCGAAACGGGCGACTGCTCCGCCCGCGCCCGGCCTTTTGTGCTCGCTGCGACGATTCTCGGCTCGTCCATGGCCTTCATCGACGGGTCGGCGCTTACCGTTGCGCTCCCCGTGCTGCGCGCCGAGTTCGATGCCGACCTTGCCTCCGTTCAGTGGGTGATCAACGCCTATGTGCTGTCGCTGGCCGCGTTCACGCTGATTGGCGGCTCGCTGGCCGATCGTCTGGGTCGCCGAAATGTGTTCGTCTGGGGCGTTGCGGTCTTTGCGGTGGCTTCGCTCGCCTGTGCCTTTGCGCCAAGCTTGGAAGTACTCAGCGCGGCCCGTTTTCTTCAGGGCGTCGGCGCAGCGCTTTTAACACCCGCCAGCCTCGCTCTGATCTCGTCGGCCTATCCGCGGAATGAGCGCAGCCTTGCCATCGGAACATGGGCGGCAGCCTCAGCCATTACAGGTGCAGTCGGTCCCGTTCTCGGTGGATGGCTGACTGAGCGTTTCGGCTGGCCGTCCATCTTCCTGCTCAATATTCCGTTCGCGCTCGGCGCTGTTTTTCTGGCCGTTCGCTATGCGCCGGAAGGCAAGCCCGTTCAGGCGGGCGGTCATCGTCTGGACTGGATCGGTGCCGTCCTCGCCGCCATTGGATTCGGGCTTGCCTTCCGGCGCATAGCGAACGGCCAGAAAAACAGCGCCGAGCGCGAACGGAATATTGAGCAGGAAGATGGACGGC
>JBCBTR010000188.1:0-2535 GCA_039818545.1 Pseudomonadota bacterium | reverse complement strand
GGCCTTCGCTAGAGCATCGGCTTCCTCCAGCAGGGAGCGTGCGGCAATGGCATCCGGGCGGAACTCTTCGAGGACGTCATCCTTGAGTGTCTCGTCCGCTGTCTTGTTGCCGCCGAAGCGGGCTTTCAGCGTTTCGCCGAATATGAAGTAGAGCACCGCCAGTACGATCCCGCCGACAATCAGGTAAAACAATACCCGGAAGACCGGTCCGAGCGCGGTGAGAAAATCACCGAGTGCATTCGCCAGCCAGTCAAGCCAGCCATTGGACCGGTCGCGTCTCGGCTCATTCGGCTCTGGCTCGGCTTCGCCGGGGCGCTCGATCTGCATTTCCGGCGCGGCGAGAAAGTCGCTATGGGCCTTTTCCAGCGTCTTGTCGTCGATCGGGGCGACATCCTGCGCCGCCGAGACAGGGCCATGCACGACTAGGAGTGCCGCCGCAAAAGCGACGAACCGGATGGTCGCGCGCATGTTTACACCCCCTGTCAGGCGTGAGGCGAAGCTCACGAATAAATCATATCTCATCGAGACCGATATCAAAGCGATGTCGAGGCCGCTATTGGGCGCTTGCATGGCGAAGCCCGACATCCGATATGCGGCCTTCCGCTGGATTTGAGAGACAAATGACCGACCGCGCCGCCAGATATGCCGAATTGAAAGCCGAGATTGAAAGCGTGGTGGCGGGTGAGAGCTTCACCCCGGCCCGATACGCGACGGCGGCTTGCCTGCTGGCTGAGGCGTTCCGCCCGCGTTTTTTCTGGACCGGGTTCTATGTCATGGATCCGCTCAAGCCGGAGGAACTGGTCGTCGGGCCGTATCAGGGCACATTGGGATGCCTCCGTATTCCAATCGGCAAAGGCGTCTGCGGGGCGTGCGCCGAGCAGAAACAAACGCTGATAGTGCCGGACGTTCACGCCTTTCCGGGGCATATCGCCTGCGACAGCCGATCCAACTCGGAAATCGTCGTGCCTGTCTTCGACTGTTCGGGCGCGCTTGCGGCTGTGCTGGACGTCGACTCCACCGAGTTCGACGCGTTCGATGAAACCGATCGAGCCGGTCTGGAAGCGATCTGCGCCGTGTTGCTGACCGCCTAGGTTTTTTCCCCGTGCAGCCAGTGCGGGCGCGTCACGATCAGTTCCTGACACAACAGGCCAGCGTCGCGGTGGCGCGACATGGATTTGTAATCCGGGTGATTGAGCGTTGAGATGAAGGCCTGCCGGTTCGGGAAGGAATTGACGAGTACGCCATCCCAGTCACTGCCGCCGATGAAGGCGCGCTCGACGCCCGCAAGCAGGGTCGTCGTGCCGCCAACGGCCCTGGCCGCTTCGGTGAAGGCTTCGGAGTAGCGGATGTAGGCCGTCTCGCCGCTGCACTCCTCGCCGAATTCCGGGTCGTCCGGCTTGTACTCGGCCTTCACCCTGAACTTCAGCAGATTGACCTGAGAGATCGGCCCGTCATGCGGATCGTCGCGAAAGGCACGGAACTGGTCGGCGGTCGGCTGGAGGGCTGGCATCACTCGCTCCCTTCAGGTTTCAGGTGGCGGTTCAGGAAGGCCATCCGTGTCCGCATCAGATGGATGGAGAGCTCTTCGCCGCGAATGCCGTGGCGCTGGCCGGGATAGGTCATCAGGTCGAAGACTTTTCCCATCTCCTGAAGCTCCGCCATCACCCGTGTCGTATTGTCGAAGGTGACGTTGTCATCCGCCATGCCGTGGACGAGCAGGAGCGGGAAGGACAGGTTGTCCAGATGCGGAAAGACCGAGCCCTGTTCATAGCCATCGGGATTATCCTGCGGCGTGTCCATGTAGCGTTCGGTGTAGAACGTGTCGTAGAGCCGCCAGTCTGTCACGGGTGCCCCTGAGATCGCGGCGGCGAACGTGCCCGGCGGAACCTGAAGCGACACCATCAAGGTCATGTAGCCGCCATAGGACCAGCCTTGAATGGCAATACGGTCGCCGTCCACATAGGGCAGGGATTTCAGGAACTCGACGCCCCGCAGCTGGTCTCCGACTTCAGGCTGGCCGAGCTGTCGGTAGATCACGTCCTCGAAGGCCTTGCCGCGATTGGATGAGCCGCGATTGTCGAGCCGGAACAGGATGTAGCCGTTCTGGACGTAGAACTGGTCAATGGGGTTTTCCCAGTTGCGCGTGACGCGCTGCACGCCCGGCCCGCCATAGACTTCCAGAATGACAGGGTATTGCTTGGTTTCGTCGAAGTCTGGCGGCAGATGGAGCGAGTAATACATCTCATGACCGTCTTCGGCTTCAATGGTGCCGAATTCAGGAATGGTGTGGCTTGCAAGGTAGGGCGCATACGGATGATTTTCATCCAGCGCGTTTTCCTCGATCCATGTGATCAGCGTGCCATCGATATTGTAGAGCCCGGTCTGCGGCGGCTGGTTGGGCGCTGAGGATGTGCCGACAAAGGACTGCCCGTCTGGGGCGACGGTGACCGACCATGACTTGCCGGGCTCGGTGATGCGGGTGATGTCGCCGCCCTCAAGTGGAACCGAGTAGAGGTGCTTCTCAAGTGGTGTGTC
>JBCBTR010000187.1:0-2552 GCA_039818545.1 Pseudomonadota bacterium | reverse complement strand
GCCTTGGGGTCAGATGTCCTTCTGGGGCGCGACCGTGATTACCGGTTTCTTCGTGCTGGGGCTGGTCTCCCTGCTCGCGGTTCTGGTCACAGAGCGCGGCCGGCTGTTCTCGAACCGCTAGCGCCTAGACGTCCGGCAAGAGGCCCGCTTCTTCAGGATCGCCGACAATGCCTTCAAGCGCCTTGCGCAATTTGCCCAGCGCCTGATGCTCGATCTGGCGCACACGTTCCTTGGAGATCCCAAGCTGTTTGCCAAGCGTCTCCAGCGTGACCGTATCATCGGTCAGGCGGCGTTCCTTGATGATCAGCGTCTCGCGATCGGTCAGGGCTTTCAGGGCCTCGGCAATCCACTCCCGGCGACGATCGGTATCGTGCCGTTCCATGATCTCGGCTTCGGGCTCTTTCGCATCGTCTGCGAGCAGGTCCTGCCACTGCGCGTCGCCATCGACGGCGAGCGGCGCGTTCAGGGACCGGTCAGAGGCCGACAGGCGCGAGGCCATGGTTTCCACATCGCGCTCGGGCACGCCGAGATGGGTGGCGACCCATGTCTTGTTCTCGCGCGTCATCACCGCATCATCGGTATCATCGATCTGTGCGCGCAGGCGGCGAAGATTGAAGAAGAGCGACTTCTGAGCGGCCGTCGTGCCGGTCCGGACAATGGACCAGTTCCGCAGGACATAATCCTGAATAGAAGACCGGATCCACCAGGACGCATAAGTTGAAAACCGAACTTCGCGGGAGGGCTCGAAACGGGCCGCTGCCTGCATCAGGCCAACATTGCCCTCCTGAACGAGGTCCGGCATCGGCAGGCCGTAATGGCGGAATTTCGCGGCCATGGAGATGACGAGGCGCATATAGGCACTGGTCAGTTCATGAAGCGCGGCTTCATCGTCGCGCTCGCGCCAGCGACGGGCGAGATCGAGCTCATGTTCCTGCTCAAGCAGAGGGGCTTTCATGGCCTTTTTCACGAATTGCCGGTCGGCTGGGTTATTCCCGAAATTCGCTGTGGCCATTCCTGTCTCCCTTGCGCGTTGTGCGCCGTCTTATGAAACTATTTACGTCTGGAGATCGCAGGCGGATCACCCGAAACCTTGAAAAAGATTCCGGCCGGTCTATCGCCATCTCTGGATACAAAGACGCCGCGCGGGATGATCCTGCGCGGCGTTTTGTTTTCTAAAGAGAAAAGCCTGATCAGGCGGCTTTCTTCTTGGCGAGTGACTTGGCGAGTTTTTCCATCGCCTTGTCCCGCTCAATATTCTCGACAGCGGCCAGTTCACGGGCCATCCGGTCCAGCGCGCTCTCATAGAGCTGACGCTCGGAATAGGACTGGTCAGGCTGGTCTTCGCCGCGGTGAAGGTCGCGAACGACTTCCGCGATTGAGATCAGGTCGCCGGAATTGATCTTGGCTTCGTATTCCTGGGCCCGGCGCGACCACATGGTCCGCTTGATCCGGGCACGTCCACCCAATGTCTTCAGGGCGTCGTCAACCAGTTTCGAGCCGGCCAGCGCCCGCATGCCGGAGGCTTCAGCGCGATTGGTCGGCACACGCAGGATCATCTTGTCCTGATCGAAAGACACCACGTAGACTTCGAGGTCCATGCCGGCGACTTGTTGCTTTTCAATCCCGGTGACAGTTCCGACACCATGCGCCGGATATACGATGCTCTGACCGATATCGAACGCGAAGGAAGATTTCGCTTGGGCTTTTTTCGCCATACTTACGCCTTTCCACACAGCACTAGCCGCCGATCTGCGATTCTCACAAACACACGTGAGCGCACGGACGGAGGCTTTTATTTATTGCTCAAGCGTTGAGTATAGCAGATTTTCAACGATCTCTCAACTCGCCCGGATATCCGAGGCTAATCGCCCTCGCCGGGGGCGGCGCTAAAGTATTTCTCAAGCTTCCCGGTTTCCTGGGCGTATTTCTCGCGATCGGCGGGTGGCTCCTTCATACGGGTAATATTCGGCCAGGTCTTGGCATACTCCGTATTCAGCTTCAGCCACTTGGAATCCGGGTCGTCTTCGGTGTCGGGTTTGATCGCCTCGACCGGGCATTCAGGCTCGCACACGCCGCAATCGATACATTCATCCGGATGAATGACGAGCATGTTCTCGCCTTCATAGAAACAGTCGACAGGGCAAACTTCGACGCAATCCATATACTTGCAGCGAATGCAGGCGTCGATGACGATATAGGTCATGGGCAGGTGGGCCTTACGTGTCTTGAAAAGGCGACATGGCGGCGCGACCCCGGCTTGTCAATCGCTACCGGCTGCCATGGCCTCCGCAGCCTTCCTCGCTTTAGCTCTGCTAATGTCATCGACATGCAGGAGCGAGGCGACATGACGGATAAAGGCGTCCTCGAAAGGAGACTTTTCGCCGTCTGACAAGGCCACCCGGTAGAGGCCCTGAATGAGGCTCGTCCGTTCGGTCATGGACAGGCGTTTCACGTGTTTGGTGAATTGATGGGCTCCGGTCGCTTCCTCGGCGAGGCGTTCACCTTCGTCGAGCACAGCTTCCAGTTCGATGCCGCTCGCGTGGATGCTGTGC
>JBCBTR010000186.1:0-2575 GCA_039818545.1 Pseudomonadota bacterium | reverse complement strand
GGCGGGGCCATCGACCAGAAGAATTCGGCGCAGGACGGGATCCGATATCGCGCTGATAAAGGATTCCCCGCCTTCAATCAGCGCTTCCAGCGGGTCGCCGGCCCCAAAGGCGGAGTTTTCAATCTCGGCTTCGATGCTTTCATAGGCGTCCTGAATGACGGCGCGGAAGAGGGCCTGCTTGTCCTCGAAGTGGTGATACAGCGCGCCGCGCGAGACGCCGGCGGCCCCTGCGATCATGGGGGTGCTGGTGTCAGCGTAGCCATGTTCGCCAAACAGGGCGCGGCCGGCATCGATCAGGGCGCGCCGGGAGTCGAGGGACCGTTGAGCATTCGTCGCCATGATTGTGTTTCCTGTTGACTTGTAAAGAAACATACAGTCTGTCTGTTTTTAAATCAAGGAGGACGATATGCCGAAATTGTCAGGTGGATGCCAGTGTGGCCGTGTGCGCTACGAGCTCGACGGAGACCTGCACACCGCGGCAGTCTGCCATTGCCCGTCGTGCCGGAAGGCGACCGGAGCGCCGCTGGTGGGCTGGGTCATGATCGACGTGGCGAATGTCAGCTGCGACCGGTCGACAACGAAGGTGTTTGAGTCTTCTGAGGGTGTGCGCCGGTCTTTCTGTCCGACCTGCGGGACAACGCTGTTCTTCGAGGCGGATATGATGCCGGGGCTTATCGACATCACCACGGAGAGTCTCGACGATCCGGATGCCGCGCGGCCAACGACGCAGATCTGGACGAAACACGAGACCGAATGCGTGAAGGCGCTCGGCACGATGGCCCGGTTCGAAGAGTTTCCGTCTCAGGGCTGAAACGCTTTCCGCCTTGATCAGAAGCCCGTTTCTACCCACTTATGCGTCATGGCTAGACGACCGAGACCAAAGATCGTGACCCTTTCCGACGCTGCGGCGACGCGCGTACGGGGAATCATGGATGAGAAGGGCGCAGGATACCTGCGTGTCGGCGTCGTCAATGGTGGCTGTGCCGGCATGGAATACGTCATGGATTATGCCGAGGCACCTGAACCGCTCGATGAAGTGGTCGAGGACAATGGCGTCCAGATCGTTGTCGATGCGAAAGCCGTTCTGTTCCTGCTCGGATGCGAACTCGACTTCGAGACAACGGCGCTGCACGAGAAATTCGTGTTCCGGAATCCGAACCAGACCGATGCCTGTGGCTGCGGCGAGAGCGTGACGATTGTCCCGGCCGCTGCCGAGTAGGTCAGGCTGACGCTTTTTCCGGAATCGGCTGGCCGATTTCACCCTTATCGGGATCAGGCAGCAGGATGCTCTTTACGGGCACTGTGCCGCGTGCCTCGGCGATCAGTTCGGCGCTGCGGGTCTCGACGACATCTGTCAGGCGGGTGATGAACTCATCCTTGCTGAGACCGGGCGGGATCGGGTCGAGGAATTCGATTACGGCTTCACCCGGGTTTTTCTTGTGCTCCTCCTGTTGCCAGAAGAGGCCGATATTCGTCGCCACGGGGACAACGGGCACATCCATCGCCTTTTGCATGTGCCAGACACCGGGCTTGTACCGGAAATGGTGGCCGACCGGGGCAAGGTGGCCTTCAGGATAGATCAGCACACGCCGGCCTTCGGCTTTGACGCGCGCCATGCCGTCCGCCAGCGAGGCGGCCTTGCGGTCGCCCCCGCCGCAGGTGTCGATCACGATCGCGCCGAGCTTTTTCAGGATGCCGCCGACCAGCGGGATCTTTTCCAGATGGTCTCCCGTGACGAAGGCCAGATTGTCGACCTCCGGATAGACCACGAAACCATCGCCCCAGCTCTGATGCTTGGCGGCGATGATGAAGGCTCCTTCGGGGAGCCGGTCCTTGCCGCGTGCGGTCGTCCTGATGCCGGCGAAGACCCGCAGCGCCATCCGCATGGCGCGGGTGTAGCTTTTGATGACGAAGCCCACCGGTCCGCGCCCGGGCAGCAGCAGCATTGGCAGCGCCGCCAGGACATAGAAGACCGACAACAGCCAATAGGCTGCAGCAAACAAGAACGATCGCATAGGAGTTACTCCTGTCGAAGGACCGCCACGATGGCGCGCGTGAACGGCTCGATATGGGCCGAAAACGGTCCGGGCAGGCGGTTATACGCCTTGTTCTGCGCGCACTGGAACACGACGCCAAACATCATGCCGGCCATCAGGGCCGGGTCGCAATCGGGGATTTCCTTCTCTGCGATCAGCCCTTTGACGATGCCCTCAGCAAGGGTCAGCGGATCGTCTTCGCGGCGTTTGTCGTGCGGCAGGAAGCGGTTCATCGACAGCAGGTGGAAAGAGAAGAGGAGCCAGTCCTCGTCTGCCAGCGCGCAGTAGGCGGTGACGGCGCGGCGCACCTTGTCTTCCAGATCGCCGCCTTGTGACCAGGCCTCGACCAGCGTCTTGCCGAGCCTGTCATGGGTTTCCATGAACAGCGCGACGGCCAGCTCGTCCTTGCCTTTATAGTGCCGGTACAACGCTCCCTCGGATACACCGGCCACTTCAGCGATCTCGCGTGTCGTGGACGCGTCCACGCCATCGGACACAAAATGCTTCAATGCGGCGCGCTCTATCTTGGGGCGAGCGTT
>JBCBTR010000185.1:0-2624 GCA_039818545.1 Pseudomonadota bacterium | reverse complement strand
GTCTCCAGGGTTCGAATCCCTGTCTCACCGCCATCCGGCCCTTGCTGAGCCGGGCGCTCCCGGACCCGCAATCTCCCAAGGACACGTCACATGCAACACGTCCCGTCCCCGGTCATGGTCGCGATCGGCCGATCCCTGCTCGGCCTCTATTTTCTCGTACCGGGCGTGATGAAGTTCGCCGCTTGGGACATGCATATCGGCCTGATGCAGCATCATGGGGTCGGGTTCACCGCGCCGCTGCTCGCCTTTGCGGGGGCCGCCGCCATCATCGGCGCGGGCCTGTTGTTCGCGAACCGCTTCGTTCGCTTCACCGCGCTTGGCTTTGTTCTCTACATCATCCTCGTGAACGTCTTCCTGCATGCCTTCTGGAATTTCGAGGGTGTTGATGCCGCGCATGAAATGCAGAACTTCATCAAGAATCTCGGCATTCTTGCCGGGCTACTGGTGCTCGCCGGCTACAGCCCGATGCGCTGGCCGAGCTTGTCCGGATTGGCCCGGTCGGACGCAAAGACCGCCTAACACAAGCTCAGACCTGTGTGTCGAAGGGCACGTCGCCTTTGACGATGAAGTCTACATGTGCGGCCGGATCATGCTCGGCAAGGTAGGTAAGCTCCTCTGCCTGCCACGCCTCCCACTGCCTTCTGATTGCCGATTCCGGCTCGCCGGTCGCGAGATCCCGCGCGACGCCGCGCTCCAGACAAAGCGTAGCCGGCGTATCGACGAAGATCGTCACCCGCCAGAACGCTCTGAGCTCGGGATGATGGCTGCCGACCCCCTCGACGATCATCACAGGCGTGACCGGCTGATCAGTGACCGGCGGCGGGGTCTGCCCCCACCAACTCTCTGGCTGGTAGGTGAGGGAGGTCGCGCCACGGGAGACAGGCTCCAGAATCTCCGCCCTCAGGCGCGGCATCCAGCTGAAGGGTTCTGGTCCTGAGAAATCATCGAGGCGAATGATCTCTGCGCCGAGCTTGCCGGACAGGAGCGTGGCCAGCGTCGACTTGCCGGACGCCCCCAATCCGTCGATGGCGAGGAACGCGCTCTGTCCCACGGATACGTCGGGGTGCCTGATGGCGCTGAGAAGATGGTCCATGGCGTATCTGACAGACCTAGGCGCGAATGAGAGCCCAGTCTATGAACGGGGAAGGCGGGGACGCAAGGCACCGGGCCGCGCTTGACTTAAGCGTCCCTCCGCCCGATTTGGCGGGCATGGCGAAGGTAAAGATCTGCGGGCTCTCGGAGCCGGAAACGCTGCGCGCGGCGGTTGAGGCCGGTGCGGACTGGATCGGTTTTGCCTTTCCGGAAAAGAGCCCCCGCCACGTGACCCACGAGACAGCGGCAGCCCTGATCGCCAATATAGGCGCGTCCGAACCCGTCGCGCTGCTGCTTGATCCCGCCGATGACGAGATTGACGCCATCCTCGCCCTTGGCTTCAGGACGCTGCAGCTGCATGGGGCGGAGACGCCGGAACGCTTTGCCGAGGTTAAGGCCCGCACCGGGGCGGAGGTCTGGAAAGCCCTCGGTGTCGCGAGCGAAGCCGATCTCGCTTACGCGGAAACCTTCACTGCCGCAGACCGCCTGTTGATTGACGCGAAGCCACCTGAAGGGGCGACCCGAACCGGCGGGCATGGTGAGACCTTCGACTGGTCGATCCTCGACGGCTGGGCCGCACCCAAACCTTGGCTGCTGGCCGGCGGCCTGACGCCAGAGAACGCGAAGGCTGCCATCGCTGCGACCAACGCGCCCGCTCTGGACGTCTCCTCTGGCGTTGAAACCGCGCCGGGCGTAAAGGATGCAGCCTTGATCAGAGCGTTCATTGCGGCAGCCAAAGCGTGAGTATCAGCCCTGAGCGCGATTCATCGCGCAGCGAAGCGGAGCGGGAATCAATGGATAAACGCAACACATGGGACCAGTGGCCGGACGAGCATGGCCGCTTCGGTGATTTCGGCGGGCGGTATGTTGCCGAAACGCTGATGCCGCTCATCCTCGATCTGGAAGCCGAATATCGCGCAGCAAAGACAGACCCGGCCTTTGCCGCCGAGATGGACGATCTCTGGAAGCACTATGTCGGCCGGCCGAGCCCGCTCTATTTCGCAGAGCGTCTGACCGAGCATCACGGCGGGGCGAAGATCTATTTCAAGCGCGACGAGCTGAACCATACCGGCGCCCACAAGATCAATAACTGCCTTGGCCAGATCCTGCTCGCCAAACGAATAGGCAAGACCCGCATCATCGCCGAGACGGGTGCGGGCCAGCATGGCGTCGCGACGGCCACCGTCTGCGCGCGTTTTGGCCTGCCCTGCATTGTATTCATGGGCGAAACCGATGTGGAACGTCAGAAGCCAAACGTCTTCCGGATGAAGCTTCTGGGTGCGGAAATTGTACCCGTCTCCTCCGGCACCGGCACCCTCAAGGACGCCATGAATGAGGCGCTGCGAGACTGGGTCACAAATGTGGACTCAACTTTTTACTGCATCGGCACCGCCGCCGGCCCGCATCCCTACCCCGAACTCGTCCGCGACTTTCAGTCCGTCATCGGCCGTGAGGCGCGCGAGCAGATCCAAGAACGCGAAGGCCGTCTGCCTGACGCGGTCATGGCCTGTATTGGCGGCGGATCGAACGCC
>JBCBTR010000184.1:0-2626 GCA_039818545.1 Pseudomonadota bacterium | reverse complement strand
GCGCCGGGGCGAGCGAGAATACGCCCAGCAGGACGGGCGTGAGGAACAGGCCGAGCCAGAAGCCCCAGGCGGTGACGTAGCCGAGATAGTCCCGGCGGGCGACGAGGAAGACGTTTCGCATCAGGCGGCCTCTTCTGGGGCGGGCGCAGGGGTGGCCGGCGCGTCGAGCTCTGCGGCTTCGGCCTCACTGACAAGAGAGACGAAGACATCGCGCAGGCGGGCTTCTTCCGGGGCAAAGCCGGCAATCGGGGCACCGGCTTCGATGGCCGCGCGCAGCGCGTCCTGCGCGTCGCGGCCGGGAGGAAGGGTGATGCGCCACCAGTCCTGATCGTCGGTCATGGGCTCATGCGCGGCGGAGAAGGGCGTGGCGGCAAGGGCCTTGTCGAGATCGAAACCATTGGAGACGGCGATCTTTGCGCCGCGCCCGAGTGTCTTGAAGGCATCGTCCAGCGTGCCGTCGAAGACCTTCTTGCCGCGCGCCATCATCACGATGGAATCGCACAGGCGCTCGGCATGTTCCATCACATGGGTGGAGAACAGGATGGTCGCGCCGCGCTCATGCTCCTCGCGGATGAGGTCTTCGAGGCCCTGCTGGTTGACCGGGTCGAGGCCGGAGAAGGGCTCGTCGAGGATCAGCAGTTCAGGGCGGTGGGCCAGCGTCGAGAGGATCTGGACCTTCTGCGCCATGCCCTTGGAGAGCTTGGAGATGCGGGACCGGGCAAAACCTTCAAGGCCAGACATGTCCAGCAGTTCGTCGGCGCGGGCATTGGCCTCAGACCCGCTCATGCCCTTGAGCTTGGCGAAATAGGCGATGGTGCCGCGCGGGGTCATTTTCTTGTAAAGGCCGCGTTCTTCAGGAAGGAAGCCGACCCGGTGCAGCGCTTTCAGATCGGGCGGTCCACCGAACAGCCGTGCCTCGCCCTGATCGGGAGACACGACGCCGAGCGCCATGCGCAGGCTGGTCGATTTACCCGCGCCGTTCGGCCCGAGAAACCCGATAATCGAGCCCTGCGGCACGGTGAAACTCAGACTGTCGACCGCGCGGAAATTGCCGAACCATTTGGTCGCATTCCTAAGCTCGAGCGGCGTTTCAGCGGTCATGGGGCCTGCTTTCGGTCGGTCTCTTCGTGAATAACGATATGCGGCCCTTCTCTTTTCGCGAAGCGCCTTGCTATCGGATTAATCCCGGCGCAGCATTCCTGAATGAATACAGACCTTGAGCAAGATCATCTGGCCGGGCTGGACGATGGGAATGACGCCCAACGTGTTGACGACCATCGCAAAAATTGCGGCGGGCGATCCGATGCTGCTTCGCTTGAGCGCATCGAACGCGCGCTCGACCGGATCAAGACCGGAGACTATGGCTACTGCGTCGGATGCGGGGATCCGTTGTCGCTTGTTACGCTGGAAACTGACCCGGCCGCCGACTTGTGCCGGCGCTGCGCCTGATCGTCAGACGATCAGCCCGAACAGCGTGATGATGATCTGAACGAAGACGGCCAGCGCGGTCAGGCCGATAATGACGGCGACCCATGCGCCGCCCATGCCCATAGCCAGTCCGCCGACAAGGCCAGCGCCAGCGACGAGGACGAGCGAGACCATCCAGTTCATGCCAATGGCGAGCGTGAAGGTCAGGTAAGCCACGATCAGGACCGTAACGAAGCCGCCCCAGATGCTGGCTTTCATGAAGCCGTCCCAGGTGCTTTTCTGGCCCGCGATATCCATTTCGCCACGAACGTAATTGCTGTCAGCCATTGGGCTCTCCGCGCATTGATATTCGACAGTCTCTTAAGCGTCCGCCTCTCTGCGTCAAGCGCCCAAACCCGCGCAGCGCCGCTAGTTCACTTTTTTCGGGTCTGCCGGTGTGTCGGGAACCAGCATGTCCGGGAGAGGTGCGGCGGGCACGCCTTCCTCTTCGAGGGCTGCACGGTCTTCGGGCGTCGTCTGACCCCAGATGGGCCGCTCTTCCTTGTCGCCATAATACATGGCGCGGGCTTCGTCGGCGAAGCCATCCCCGACATTGTCAAAATTCTCGGCGATGTGGGCCTTCGCCTTGCGGGCGAGGGTGGCGAGGTCCGGCGTCGATACCTTGTCGCTGCGCTTCACCGACGGGGCCATGATCTGCTTGGCTACCGAGGACGAGCCGCAAAACGCGCAGGTCACGTCGCCGGTCTCTTTCTGCGCGTCGTAGGCCGACGACGATTGGAACCATGCGTCAAAGTCATGGTCGCAGTCAGAACAGGTCAACGCATATTTGATCATGAGCGGTCTCAGGCAGAGAGGAGCGCATCCAGCTGGCCGCGCTGGTCCAGCGCCATCATCTCATCGCAGCCACCGATATGCTGGTCGCCGATGAAGATTTGCGGAAAGGTCCGCCCGCCATTGGAACGCTGGATCATTTCCGCGCGCTTGTCTGCATCCATGCCCCTACTGCTCTCGGGCAGTCTCTTTGCTGAAGAAGAAGAATGCCGATTTCGATGAGATCAAGGCGGGCATGGATGCAGACAAGCGCGCGGAAATGATCCAGCGTTCCAATGGCGGGCGGACATTTCCGCAAATCTTCATCGGCGACCAGCATATCTGTGGCTGCGATGAGATGATGGCGCTGGACCAGCGCGGCCAGCTG
>JBCBTR010000183.1:0-2645 GCA_039818545.1 Pseudomonadota bacterium | reverse complement strand
CTCTACGCGACCGGGCGCGGCTTTGCGCTCTGGGTCGCGCAGAGCAGGCCCGCAATGAGGACGAGCAAGGCACTGCCGATAATGAGGCCGCTTTCAATCGTAAAGGCGTCGCTCAGGCCCGCGCCACGGGCCATGTAGGTCGCCATGCCGGAGCCCTGAAACCATAGGAGCAAGACCCCGAGCAAGGCGGCAGCCCATCCTGAAAGTCTGGTGATGGTCATCTCGGCCTCCCGTCTGCTCAGAGGCAGGCAAGCGCCGTTTTGCGGGGCTTGGCAAGACCTACCAGGCCTGACGTCTCCGGCGGGCCGCCATTTTCGCGCCCTCTGCTGCGAAATGGGCGCGCTGGCGGGCAATGGCCGGTGACATCGGACCTGTCCGGCGCATGGTCGGTTTGGCCGCGACAGAAGCCGCCACGGGCGTCGCCGGTACGATGACATATTCCTCGCCGGTCTCCTTCGAGACGAGCCGGCCTGATGTTTCAGTGGCAGCCGTCGCGCCGGGCTTGCGGCGCAGTTCCATGATGGCCATGGTCAGCAGGATCGCGGCGATGCCGGCTCCGGCGACCGCGCCTTCCCCAGCACCTGGATTGGTCCACCAGCCGGGCTCGAAATCGACCATGAAGGCGCACGGGAAACCAGCCGTACAGCCCATCAGGAACCAAGTCAGCGATCCGCGGCGGCGGGACGAGACCATCACGGCAGACGCGTAAAAGCACAGGGCGGCGAGAAAGTATGGCGCGCCGTAGAGAATGCCGAGTTCGCGCCAGTTCACATCCTCAAAGCCGGTATTGGGCGTGCCTTCGGCAAGCGTCGCCGTCACCGCCATCATGATGGACGGCCAGCGCACGGCCGCCAGCGCACCAAACGCGAAAGCGATGGCGTACGCAGCGATCATCAGGGCGATAAGCTTGCGGAGCATGATCTGACATTAACCACACCGCGATTGCTCCCCGATGAACCGATTCGTTCAAATTGATTGAAATTTGAAAGACACGCCGCGATCGGACACAAAAAACCCGGCGCGAGGGCCGGGTTCGTTGTCATTTGCGGGATATTGAGGGCCTAGGCGGCCTCTGCAGCCGCTTCGTTTTTCGCCGGTTTCGGGTCGCGCAGGACATAGCCCCTGCCCCAGACGGTTTCGATATGGTGCTCGCCACCGGTTGCCGTTGCCAGCTTCTTGCGCAGCTTACAGATGAACACGTCGATGATTTTGAGTTCTGGTTCGTCCATGCCGCCATAGAGATGGTTGAGGAACATCTCCTTGGTAAGCGTTGTACCCTTCCGGAGGGAGAGCAGCTCGAACATCTGGTATTCCTTGCCGGTCAGGTGGACGCGCTCATCGTCGACTTCGACGGTCTTCGCATCGAGATTGACCAGGATTTCGCCGGTGCGGATGACGCTTTCAGCGTGGCCTTTCGACCGGCGGACAATTGCCGTGATCCGGGCGATCAGCTCGTCCTTGTTGAACGGCTTGGTGAGATAGTCGTCCGCGCCGTAGCCGAGCGTCTTAACTTTTGCTTCGATATCGGGGTTACCGGAGAGGATCAGGACCGGCGTGTTCACGCGCGCCATGCGCAGCTGTTTGAGCACGTCGTAGCCGGAAATGTCTGGCAGGGAGAGGTCGAGAATGATGATGTCATACTCGTAGACCTTACCCAGATCGACACCTTCTTCGCCGAGGTCTGTGGTGTAGATGTTGAACCCTGCAGCTTTCAGCATCAGTTCGATGCTGCGAGCGACGGCGTTGTCGTCTTCAATTAAGAGTACCCGCATGAGCTCAACTCCCCGAATCAGTTAACGGCCATCTTAGCCGTTCGGTTTACTTTGTGAATCCTAAGCAATCGAAGTTGCTCAAACGTTAATATTGCCCGGACTCGGAAAGTCCGGGGGCATACAAATTAATATCCAGCCTGAATCTGTTGATCTTCTCCAAGCAGGGATTGAGCGATGGCGATGGCATCCTGAATCGGCTGCGCGGCGCGATCTGTCGAAATGAGAGTTTGCTGGCTGCGAATGGCCTCCCGCACCTTGGAATCACGCATCACGATACCGGACAAATGCGGACGGAATCCGAGGAAGGTCTGGCAGGCGCGTGCAATGGCTTCGTAGGTGCGTTGCCCGCTGGCGCGGGTATCGGCCTGGTTGATACAGATGACTGGCTCAACGCCCGGCGCATAGCCGCGCAAAACCTTAATGAAGGCGTAGGCATCGGTCATCGAGGTCGGCTCATCCGTGATCACCATGAGCGCCTTGTCGGCGGCCCGGGCGAGACGCATGCAATTGGCTTCGATGCCGGCCCCGAGATCGAGCACGACCTGATCGTATTGCAGGGCAAGGGCTGATAGCCCTGCCGCAAGCCGCGCGACATCTTCAGGGGGAAGTTCTGCGAGCGCGCCTGAGCCTGACCGGCCCGGCAGTACGTCAAACCCGCCTTCGGCTGCACCGCCATCGACAGGCGTGACCGCATCGTCCAGTTCGACCCATCCCGCGATGACCGCGGCAAGGTCTGTTTCCGGGGCGATGCCGAGCTGGACGTCTACGTTTGCAAGACCGAGATCCCCATCGACCAGCAGTGTGCGTTTACCGGACTGGGCAAAGGCCGAAGCCAGCGTTATGGACATGAAGGTCTTGCCGACACCGCCCTTG
>JBCBTR010000182.1:0-2656 GCA_039818545.1 Pseudomonadota bacterium | reverse complement strand
TGGATGCGTCGCCATCAGTGCCGCAGGTGTATGGATGAAGCTCTTCCCACAGCTCGCCCGTGCGGACTCCTTCGAAGACGTCGAAGAAGAGCCCATCGAAATAGGTATCCCTACTCCGCCGCCAGCGCGCTGACCGGCGCAGACTTCGCCCCGCGTACGAGACGGCCCGGCTTGGCTCCCGTCGGTTCGCCATCCCGGTAGATGATCTGGCCCGCCACGATGGTCGCGGTGTAGCCGGTCGCCCGCTGCATGAGACGCCGCCCGCCGGCTGGCAGGTCATGCTGGATCGTCGGCGCATGAAGCGTGAGCCGGTCATGGTCGATCACATTGAGATCGGCCCGATAGCCCGGCGCAACCAGCCCGCGATCATCGAGCCCGACCCATGTCGCAGTGTCACGGGTCTGACGTTTCACGACGAATTCCAACGGCAGCTTCTCGCCACGTGTCCGATCGCGCGTCCAGTGGGTCAGCATGGTCGTCGGGAATGACCCGTCGCAGATCATGCCGACATGCGCTCCTCCATCGGACAGGCCGGGCACCGTCGCTTCGCTTTTCAGCATGGCAAGGGACGGCTCCAGCGAGCCCTGCGCGTAGTTCAGGAAGGGCAGATAGAGCATGCCCTGCCCTTCATCTGCGAGCATGAGATCGAGCGCGGCTTCTTCGTTCGAGACGCCGCGAGATTTTGCGATATTGGCGACCGTGCGCTCAGCGGTCGGTTCATAGTCCGGTGGATCGCTAAGCGTGAAAATCTTGCCGAACTGGCGGAGGATCGACTTCACGAATGGATTGTCCGCATCGGGCTCGTCATTCAGAAGACGCGCCCGGAACGCGGGATCGCGCAGCGCCGCAAGGCGCGCCTCGAATGAGTCTTCAGCAATGGCCTGATAGGTCGGATGACCCGAGAACGGGTTCAGCGTTAGCGCCAATCCCAGCAACACACCGACCGGGCGTGGCCCAACCTGCGCCCGCATCGGCAGTCCATCCGCGACTGCCTGCTCGATCGCGCCAAGCAACATGCGCCAGCCCTCCGGCGCGACATCGGATTGCGCCAGCGACACAGATAGCGGCCGACCGGAGGCTTCGACGATCCGGCGCAGCATGGCCGCTTCCTTCTGCGGATCGTTGAAGTCCGACACGAATTGCAGCGTGCCGCGCCCTGCCTCTTTCAGGCCCATGGCGATGCCCATGAGTTCGGCTTCTGAGGCCGTCAGGGTCGGCGTGGGCTGCCCATCCGAGGTTCGGTGGTTCAGCGTGCGCGAGGTCGAGAAGCCTAGCGCGCCGGCTTCCACCGCCGCCTTGGCGAGCTGCTGCATCTCGGCAATCTCGTCTTCGGTCGCATCTTCCCGGTTCGCGCCGCGTTCGCCCATCACATAGACCCGCAACGCCGCGTGCGGCAGTTGCGCGGCAAGATCGATATCGAAGGGCCGGTCGGAAAGATAATCGAGATAATCCGGGAAACTCTCCCAGTCCCATGTCAGGCCCGTCGACAGCACCGGAAACGGGATATCCTCCACGCCTTCCATCAGCCGGATCAGGCGGTCATGGTCCTCCTCGCGGCAGGGCGCGAAGCCCACGCCGCAATTGCCCATCACCGCGGTTGTGACCCCATGCAGCGAGGATGGATCGAGCGCATCGCCCCAAGCGGCCTGCCCGTCATAATGAGTGTGAATATCGACAAAGCCCGGCGTGACGATCTGGCCGCGCGCATCAATCTCTTCGCGGCCCTTGCCCGAGACTGGCCCGACAATGGAGATACACCCCGCATCGATGGCGACATCCGCCGTTAGGGGTGCGCCGCCAGTGCCGTCTATGACAGTTCCGCCGCGGATAACCAGATCATGTGTGGCCATGAGACGTCTCCCTGAGCGACCGCTTATGCGCGGCTCGTATCAGGAAAATGTCTCGCCTGCCCCTGCGGGAGTCAAATCAATCAGGTCACCAGACTAGCTGCGATTGATCATCCCAACCTTCATATCCTCAGCAACATAGACCCGCTTGTCATCGGCCCAGACCTCGCCATTGGCGACGCCGAGCACGAGCTTGCCGCGTTTGACCTTCTTCATGTCGATCTCATAGCGGACGAGTTTGACGTCCGGCGTGATTTCACCCGAGAATTTCACGAGGCCGACGCCCAGGGCGCGCCCCTTGCCGGGAGAGCCCGTCCAGCCGAGCCAGTAGCCGACCGCCTGCCACATCGCATCGAGGCCAAGACAGCCTGGCATCACGGGATCGCCCGGGAAATGGCACTGGAAGAACCATAGATCATCCTTGATATCGAGCTCGCCAACGATGCGGCCCTTGTCAAAGGCTCCGCCATCTTCGGTAATCTCGACAATCCGATCCATCATCAGCATGGGCGGTGCAGGCAGCTGCGCATTGCCGGGTCCGAACAGGTCGCCGGTAGAAGATTTGATCAGCTCGTCATAGGCGTAGCTGGGCTGCGGCGTGTGATAATCGTGGGGTCCGCTCAAAACATGCGTCCTTCCGTAGAGAAAACTGGGCTTAACGACCGCTGGTCGCCTGTAATGTCAACTACCTGACACAACAGGGAGGCGCTCCAGCCCCCGGAAGAATGGCAGGGCCCGCCACGTCACAGGCTCGTCTGCGATGGCGAGGTCAGGATAGCGCGCAAAGATCGTTTCAAAAGCCCGGCGCG
>JBCBTR010000181.1:0-2657 GCA_039818545.1 Pseudomonadota bacterium | reverse complement strand
GCCTTTCAGGACCCGCTGACAGGTGACTTTTCCATCGAACAGTACCGCGCCACGCTGCAGAACCTGCGCCTGACGAATGCCGAGTTTGAAACCGATGTCCGCGATGATCTGACCTTCGAAACCCTTCGCGGCGCGACAATTGCCGCGTTCGAAGCGCCTGAACTGCTGGGGAAACTGCAGGCCAACTATTTAACCGAGAGCCGGACGGTGTCGTGGTTCGTGATGTCCCGCGATGCGCTTGGCGAGCCGACGCCGCCAACGGACGAAGAGGTCCGTGCGTTCTATGACGAGAACATTCAGGCTTTCAGCCAGCCCGAGCGGCGCGGTATCGATGTCGTGAGTATTTCCACCGATGATTTCGTACATCAGGTCGACCTGCCCGAAGACACCCTGCGCACGTTTTATGAAGCGAATATCGCTCGGCGTTTTTCCGGGCCGCAGACCCGCGCCTACACGGAAGTGATCTTTCCCAATGAGGCGAGCGCGCAGGCCGCAATCGGAGCCCTTGCAGGCGGCGCGGACCCGGCCACGCTTTCAAACGCCAATGCCGTCAATGAGCGGGCGGGCCTGAAAGAGTCAGTGGCCGATGCCGAACTCGGTGAAGACCTGTTCAACCAGTTCTCGCTGGAGGGCAGCGTGTTCGGCCCTGTCCAGCGGGGCAATGTCTGGGTTGTTGCGCGTCTCGAAGAGATCACGCCGGGTGAGCCTATCCCTTTCGAGGACGTCTCGGAGGACATCCGGTCTGAGCTGGCCAACCAGCAGGCCGAACGGCTCTACTTCGATGCGATCGTGAAAATCGACGACCTGATCGGCCTCGGCATGGATCTGGAAGGCATGGCGTCAGACCTCGGCGCGCCGCTGATCAGCTATGCCGCCGTCGACGAGCGCGGCATGACCGCAAACGGTGCCGTGATGACAGGCGACCTTCGCCAGCGCGGCCTACTGCAGGAAGCCTTTGATCTCGCGGTCGGCGAGCAGCTCGACGCGATTGAGACCGACGACCAGATCGTGCTCGCGCGCGTTCGTTCGATCGAACCGGCCAGCACGCCGACCTTTGAAGAAGTGGCGGATGACGCCCGCGCGGCGCTGGTCGCCCGGAACAGCAATGACGAACTGGAACGCGCGGCGACAGCGGCGCGGCTACGTCTGGAATCCGGCGAGAGCGCCATGGCGGACGAAGCCTCCGCCGTGAGCGCCGAACTGTCAGCGCCCGAACAGGGCCTGACCCGCCAGAGCTTTGAGGTCGGCCTGCCGCGTACGGCGATTGCCGCCGTCTTCGATGCGAATGCCGGCGACTATATTGTGTCAGTCGGCGATACGCCTGATGAGCGCGTCATTGTGCAGGTCAAAACGGTTGAACAGGCCGATGATGAGACCCTGAGCTTGCTCACCCCCGTGCTGACGACACGGCTTCAGGAATCCCTGCTGGATGATGTTGCTCAGGCTTTGGAGCGCGACGTTCGCGAGGAGATCGGCCTCGAAATGGATCAGAATGGCCTTGAAGCCTACAAGCGTACATTGACGCGGCAGCAATGACCGCGCCGTCCAGACTGATTGTCCGGCGTCGGATCGGCGATGTCGAAACGCCCGTCGGGGCAATGCTCAAGCTCGGCCCGGACAAGCCCGGGGCGTTCCTGTTTGAGTCAATCCATGGCGGCGAACGGCTGGGGCGCTATTCCTTCATCGGGCTGGAACCGGATCGCTGGTTCCGTGTCGTTGATGGGCAGGCAGAGACCGCCCGCTCGGATGATTTCTCCGACGCTGAGCCAATGGAAGAAGCGCCGATCGCTGCGCTGCGGCGGTTCACGACCGAAGCCCGGGCCGAGAGCGATGAAGAGCTGCCGCCCATGGCGTCCGGGGCGTTTGGCTATGTCGGCTACGACATGATCCGGCACTTCGAACCCGTCGAGATCAATGCGCCGGACCATCTGGGCGTGCCTGAAGCGCTGCTGGTTATTCCAAAGGTCGTGCTCATTTTCGATCATCTCTACCAGCAGCTCATTCTGGTGGGCCGGGTTGAGAATGGCGACGCCAAACCAATCAACACCCTGCTCGACGAAATCGAACAGCGCCTGTCCGCCCCTGCCCCGCTTGCCCCGCGCGACCAGAACGAGGATGCGCTTCGGTTCGAGTCCAACACGACCAAGGACCGCTACTTCGAAATGGTGGAACGGGCGCGCGAGTATACGCGGGCTGGCGATATCTTTCAGGTGGTTCCGAGCCAGCGGCTAAGCGCGCCCTTCGACCGCGCCTCAATCAGCTTCTATCGCGCGCTGAGACGGCTGAACCCGTCTGCCTTCATGTTCCATATGAGCCTTGGGCCACTCTCGCTTGTCGGCTCCAGCCCTGAAATCCTCGTACGTGTGCGCGACGGGCGCGTCGCGATCCGGCCCATCGCCGGCACCCGGCCCCGGTCCGGCGATCCCGTTGAAGACGCCAAACGCGCCGATGACCTGCTCGCGGACGAGAAGGAAATGTCCGAACACCTCATGCTGCTCGATCTCGGGCGCAATGATGTGGGACGCGTGGCGGCCTATGGCTCAGTCGAGGTCACCGAAAGCTTCATCGTGGAGCGCTACAGCCACGTCATGCACATCGTCTCTCATGTCGAGGGCGACCTGCGCGAGGGGCTCGATGCTGTGGATGCCCTCTTTGCG
>JBCBTR010000180.1:0-2694 GCA_039818545.1 Pseudomonadota bacterium | reverse complement strand
GTGAAATAGTCTGGCGTTGTGCCCATGACACGGTAGCCGCGATGAGAATCGCCGAGGGAGATCGGGACAGTCCAGGCGACGTCTTCACGGTCGGCGATCATTTCATAGGTCGGCCATGAGATTTCCGCCGTCGCATCGCCGAGGCGGAAGACCGAATAAAGCAGCAAGTTGATCGGGCCGGAGCGGGCACCAACGATCAGTTCGGTGCCGGAAATGGTCGTGCCGAAGCCTTCGCGAGCCCCTTCCCTGGCCTTGTCCACTCCGAGAAAGAGCGCAACCGACAGGGCCACCGCAAGCACAGTGAGAATGGCGGTGCCCTTGCGGTTCCACAGGCTGGAGAGCGCGAGCGAGAGAATCGAGCTCATGCTGCTGCCTTCCCGGTGGCGCGGTTGATGTCTGCGAGATCGACGGCGCGGTCGAACTGGCTGTCGAGGGCCGCATCATGGCTGACGAAGAGCAGCGCGGCACCCGTGCGGGCGGCTTCTTCGGAGAGCAACGCGATGAAGCGGTCGCGGGCATCGGCGTCGAGTGCGGAGGTTGGCTCATCGGCGATGACAATGTCCGGGCCGCCGATCAGGGCGCGGGCGGCCGCGACGCGCTGCTGCTGGCCAACAGAAAGATCCACGACACGGCGCTTCAGAAGCGCGGGATCATCGAGGCCCAGCCGCGCGAGCAGGCGGGCAGCTTCTTCGGCGATATCGCCGCCAACCGCCTTGCGCCGGGCGTTTGAGAAGCGGCAGGGCAGCGCGGCGTTTGCCGTGACCGACAGATACGGCACGAGATTGAACATTTGGAAGATGACGCCGAGATGGTCGGCCCGGATCTTGTCGCGCCGCGCGCCGGAGAGCTGGCGCATATCGTGGCCGAGCACGTTCATGCTGCCGGACTGAGCCTGCAGGACGCCGGCGATCAGCCCGAGCAGGGTGGACTTGCCGGAGCCGGACGGCCCGCGCAGGAACAGGCGCTCGCCACGCGCCAGCGAGAACGCCGGCACATCAAGCAGGGGCGGACCGCCATCATAGGCGAAACGCAGGTCGCGAATGTCGACAGCGGGTTCGGACATAGAGACGCCTAGTCGAGGATGAGGGCTGGGCTGTCGGCGGTGAGTTCGGCAGCGACCTGCTGGTCACCGATCAGTGCAATAGCATCAACATGTTCAAAGCCCGGAAAGGCATCGAAGACCTGAAGCGTTGCAGATTTGAGGTCATCGGGCGACTGGCAGCGGCCCGTCCAGACGATGCGGCCGGAGGCGTGATCACCGTCAGCCTCGACATTGGCCCGCGGAGACATCTCATTGCATCCGCCTCCGTTAAGCCGCAGCAGCGCGCGGCGATTTCGAACGAGATTTGAAAAGGCAGAGTCGCCAATGACGTCATCACCGCTTTCACGCTGGCCGAAGTTGGCAAGCGGGGCGACGAGCTCGACGGTGAGCGTCTTGCCTTCAATGGAGAGGGACATATCGCCGCCGCCATGCACATGCGCTTCGCCGCCTGCATGATCGTGGTCGCGGTCGTGGTCATGATCGTCGTTATCATGTGCGCCTGACTCATCGTCAGAATGATCGTGATCATGGTCAGGTTCAGGCTCGGTTTCGGGTTCTGACGCTTCGACCACGGGGGCGTCAGCGTCTATGATTTCAGTGACAGGCTCATCGTCAATCGTGAGCGGCACCGGCGCTGTCTCTTCCGCTACTTCGGCCGGCGTCGGCGTTTCCGCCTGACTGCACGCCGCAAGGGCGAGTGCCATAAACAACGACCCTGAGCAGAAAGACGACATCGCGCGCATAGATGAACTCCATTTGAATGATCCTCGTCTAGCAGAAGTTTTCGCTCGCGCGAAGCATTTTGCGATACTATAACATCGCTTTCCGCTCTGCCTGTCCGGTGGCGCATACCGGAGTTGTTTCACCCATGTGGGAAAGCGTGCAGGCCCCCCTGTTTTTTGGCTTGATCGCGGCGTTCGTTACGACCGTGGGCCTGATCGCCGTCGCGCGCAGCGGTGCGTGGTCTGAGCGTAATGCCAGCCTCGTCTCACTTGCCGCCGCCGGCATGCTGCTGACGCTCACCCTTCTCCATATCGCGCCCGAGGCGATGGCCCATAACAGCAACGCGCCGTACTTCATTCTGGCGGGTTTCATGGGCGGTCTCGTCATGAATACAGGCGTGCGCGCCTTCTTTGCGCAGTCGATTGACGAGTCTGGCTCAAAGGCGGAGGCGTTTACGCCCATCGCAGCGATCGCGGTGCACTCCTTTATCGACGGGATCATCTATTCGGTGACGTTTGCCGCGAGCTTCACTGCGGGTGTTTACACAGCTCTCGGCCTGATTCTGCATGAGTTTCCCGAAGGCGTGATCGCCTTCGCCATCCTGAAACGCCATGGCGTCTCCACGCGCAACGCGTTCCTGTGGGCCTTCCTGGCGGCAGCGGCGACGACTCCACTTGGCGTCATGGTGGCGGCTCCAGCCCTCTTCCATCTGAGCTCGGAAGCCATCGGCGCGCTCTTTGCGATCTCGGCCGGACTGCTCCTGTTCGTGGCGACAGGGCCGCTTCTGTCGCCCATGCGAGAGGATGCAAGACCGCGCAGCTTCGCCGCGCTCGGCGCGGGGACGGCAATAGCGCTCGTGCTAACGCTTGCGCCCATCCACAGCCATGGGCATCACGGTGACGATGCCCATGATCACGCCCATGACGACG
>JBCBTR010000179.1:0-2831 GCA_039818545.1 Pseudomonadota bacterium | reverse complement strand
CTTTGGGGGCCTGTCACGGCTCTGGGCCTGCCCGTTCTGGTCGCTCTTGGGGCCGGGCTGTTTAGTCTGGACCAGCCGCAGGCCTCACTCATAGCCATCGCCATGGGTGTGGCGCTCATCAACGGCCCTGTGGAGGAACTGGCATGGCGGCGAACGTTTCGCGTCCATTCCGGCGGCGCACTGGGTTTCGAACTTCTGGGGCTGCTTCTCTTTGCGGTGTGGCATGTGCCGCTTCTGGCGACGCATGGCGTGGACTTCGATCATGGCGCTTTTGGGGCTCGTCGGCGGAGCGGCCATGCTCGGTGGCGTATGGGTGGTGATCACACGGGCGACCAACTCAGTGGGATGGCCGATGATGAGCCACGCGCTTGTAAACATGGCGGCTTTCATCCCGCATTTTCATCAGAATTTTGCCGGGTGACGGATCGTAGGGCGAAACCTTCAGTCGGCGCGATACGCTAAGCGTCTGCGATCACGAGGCGGTATCCAATGTCCAGACTCTCAAGCTCCAGAACATCGCCATAGCGTTCGGCCCAGCGACCTGAATTGAGATCGTCCTCCAGTCTCTGGCAGGCGGCCGAGAGATCGGGATACTTTGCAAAGGTCGAGATGGCAGACCGGACGCGGGGATCGAGATAGGCGTGAGGCCGTCGCCAGTAAGCGCCGAGAAATCCGTCGGTACAATCGTGCGGGATGGGCACGGGTTCAATGCGGGTTTGTCCGAGAACCCATTCGAACTCACTCAGCTTGGGCATGATCGGCTGATCGAGTTGCACGATTTCAGGGATGTAGTCCGCCAGCCAGAAGTAAGGACCGGCCGGATCGAAGGTCAGAATAACGAGACGGCCCTTGGCCACGCGGCGCATTTCCCGGAGACCGGCTTCGACATCCGACCAGTGATGAACCGTCAGGACGGCCATGGCGGCGTCGAAGGCGTTGTCTTCAAATGGAAGGTTTTCGGCTGCGCCCTGATGGACTTTCGCCGCTTCGGGCGGTCGCTGACCGATCATCTCCGCAGAGGGCTCCAGTGCCGTAACCTCGCGGTCCGTCGGTTCGTAGGAGCCTGCCCCGGCCCCGACATTCAGGACAGATCTCGCATCGCCGAGCGCCTCGTTGATGGCCTTGGCGATTCTGGTGTCGGGCTTGCGCAGATTTGCGTAGCCAACGCCGATTGTATCGTAGACTGCGTTCATGGATGGGATTTATGCAGCAGGCACGGATTCCTCTCAAGCGGGGGCGAAGCTTTGCCCATCCCGGGACCGGCGTACAGAGACCTTCGCTTCCGGTCGCAAGCTTTGGCACCGACGACGCTTGTGATGGCGGCGACCACCTAACACCGGGCCATTGTATTCGCCCTGCGAGGCGCTACACCCCGCTGCGATGTTACAGATTTCAAATCTCGATTTCCGCGTGGAAGCGCGACCGCTGTTCGAAGGGGCGTCCGCGAGCATATCGTCCGGCTGGAAAGTCGGGCTGGTTGGTCGCAACGGCACGGGCAAATCCACCCTGCTCCGCCTGATCCGCGAAGACGTGCAGAACCCGGCCAATGACAGCGCCATCCGGCTCAACTCGGGCGCACGCCTTGGCTGGGTCGCGCAGGAAGTCGCACCGACCGACACCTCGATTCTGGAGATCGTGCTCGCCGCCGATGAAGAACTCGCCGCCCTGATGGCCGAGGCCGACACGGCGACGGACCCGATGCGCATTGCCGATATTCATACGCGGCTGGTCGATATTGATGCCTGGTCGGCCGAAGCGCGGGCGGCGGAAGTGCTGATGGGGCTTGGCTTCAAGCATGAGGATCTGGCGCGGGCGACACGGGAGTTCTCAGGCGGTTGGCGGATGCGGGCGGCGATTGCCGGCGTGCTGTTCTCCCAGCCGGACCTGCTCCTGCTGGATGAGCCAACCAACTATCTCGACCTTGAGGGCGCGGCATGGCTGGAAGGCTATCTGAAGAAATACCCTCACACCGTGATCATCGTCTCCCATGACCGTGAACTGCTGAACCGCTGTGTCACGCATACGATGGCGCTTGAGCACAGGAAGCTCTCCATCTGCCCCGGCGGGTATGATGACTGGCTGAAACTGCGCGCGGCGAAGGCGGCCCAGCTGGAGAGCCAGCGCGCCAAGCAGGATGCCGACCGGGCCCATCTTCAGGCTTTTGTCGACCGGTTCCGCGCCAAGGCGTCCAAGGCGCGTCAGGCGCAGTCGCGGGTGAAGATGCTGGAGCGGATGCAGGACATCACCGTCCCCATCGCCGAGCGGACGACGCCGTTCAACTTCCCTGCGCCGGAGGAACAGCTCGCGCCACCCATGCTCGAACTGCAAGGCGCAAGCCTTGGCTATGGTGAGAACGCGCTGATCCTCGATGATGTGAACCTGCGGCTCGACCCGGATGACCGGATCGCGATCGTCGGCACAAACGGGCAAGGCAAGACCACGCTGGTGAAGTCCATCGCGCAGCGCCTGCCCCTGATGGATGGCAAGCGCGTGGCCCCCAAAGCGGTGCGCATCGGCTATTTCTCGCAGGACCAGATGGATGAGCTGATGCCGGGCGAAACGGTGCTCGATCATGTGCGTCACGCCCTGCCCAGGGATACAAGCGTTGCCCGCCAGCGCGCCATCGCAGCCGCCATGGGGTTTTCCCATGAGAAGGTGGAGACCAAGGTCGATAAGCTTTCAGGTGGCGAGAAGGTGCGGCTGCTACTGGGGCTGATGTCTATGGAAAAGCCGCATGTGCTGATCCTCGATGAGCCGACCTCCCACCTCGACATCGATAGCCGCGAGGCGCTGATCTACGCGCTCAACGACTTCAAGGGGGCGGTGCTGCT
>JBCBTR010000178.1:0-2902 GCA_039818545.1 Pseudomonadota bacterium | reverse complement strand
TCAGCCGGCTCCATCTCCGTACGATCTCGCGACCCCGCTTGAGGCGTTCGACGAGCCGACCGAGGCCGAACTGTTCCTCGAAAGCAAAACCATGAGGCTCCCCGATGACCGCTAAACGTTCCTCCTTCACGCTGGCATTCTGCCTGGCCCTGTTCAGCCTGGCCGCCTGCGCCACGCCTGAGCACAAAGATACGTTCTTCCTCGGGGCTGCGACGGAGGCGAACATTGTCACCCATGCCGAGCGTTCGCCGGACCTTCCGAACAATGCTGCCGTCAACGGCGAGTCTGGCTCACGCGCGGCTGAAGCTGTCCGTCGTCTCCGCGATGCCGGGCCCATGAAGCCCGGTGGCACTGCCACCACTGGCGGGTAGGAGCGAATATGTCTGAAGCTGTTGCCCTCAACACACGAAGCCCTGTGCCCTCTGCCACGCGGAACAGCGCGCCCGCTGTTTCAGTGTTCGCCAGCCCGGAACGCGTGGGCGCGCTCGCTGCGCTCCAGCCGGCTGTGAAGGATCTTTCCGAAATGCCAGCGCCATCTGCTGCGATTGCGGCGCTTGGCGTGGTCATTGTCGAAACGAGCCACGATGAGTGCGGTACGTTCCTCGAATTCCTCGCGTCCAACCGTCCTCAGACAGCCGCAATTGTTGTCGGCGACGACCTGCCGGCCAATGCCGTCCGTGCGCTGCTGCAGCTTGATGTCTCCGATGTGATTTCCTCCCGTGCGACGGCTGCTGACCTGATCAAGCGCGCGCAGCATCTGAACGAGCAGATGAAATCCGGCGACGGTGTCACCACGGCATGCTGGGCCTTCACCGGCGCGGTTGGCGGCGCAGGCGTGACCACGATTGCGATTGAGTCTGCCTTCGCCGTGGCGCGTCGCGCGGCCAAGCCTTCCGTGTGCTTCGTCGATCTCAATCTCGCTGACGGCATGGCGGCCGCCTATCTGGATGGGCAGCGCCGGCTCGATCTTGGCGCAGTCTGCCGCGCCCCCGAACGTCTCGATGCCGACGTGTTCGATGCCATGTCGTGGAAGCACCCGCTCGGCGTAACGGTCGTCAGCGCGCCAAGAGATCCCGATGCGGAAGACACCGCGACCAATGACGGTGTCCTCGCGATCCTCGATACGGCTTGCTCGCTCTACGACCATGTCTTTCTGGATCTGCCACGTCACCGCCAACCCTGGACTCAGGCAGTGCTCACAGCGTCCGATGAAGTGATGGTGGTCAGTGAGCTGACAATCCCAAGTCTTCATGCCGCTGCTGATACGGCTGGCTATGTCGATCGCCTGCGCAATGGCGGCGAAGAAACGCGCATCGTCCTCAACCGGATGATCAATGACAAGCGCAACCGCCATGCGATCTCCATCGACAAGGCCGAGCGAGCCATTGGCCGAAACATCAATGCCACGGTCTCCTCGGACTGGGATGCCGCGCGCTCTGCGGTCAATCTCGGCAAGCCTGTTGCCGACGTCATGAATAACAGTGCGCTGGTGAAAGACGTTGTGTCCTTTGTCGACATCTTCGCGCCGTCCGAAGAGGCAGCGACGGCAGGACAAGGCAAGTCCAAATCTAAATTGTGGAGCTGGTGATGGGTCGATTTTCGCGTCAGTCGTCGACGGCAACCGCAATTGAGCCGGTCGAGCCATCCATCGTCGAGGAAACCGTCCCGGAGCCTGAGAAACCTCCGGTCGCGCCGCCTCCGCCGATCGTCAATGAGAGCAGTGACCTGCTCGATGCCAAGCTGCGCGTACATGCCCGGCTGATCGACGAGCTCGATCTCAGTATGCTGGATCAGGTCGATGACAATGAAGTCCAGCGCCAGATCCGGGACATCGTCTCTGAACTGATCAAGGAAGACAATCTCGCATTGTCGGCAGCAGAGCGCGATGCGTTTGCGGATGCCGTATTCGACGAGATGACCGGGCTTGGCCCGATCGAGCCACTGCTCAGCGACGACTCCATCGCCGACATTCTGATCAATGGTGCGCATCAGGTCTATATCGAACGCCATGGTGAGCTTGAACTCGCCCCGGTGAAGTTCGCGGATAATGATCACTTGCTTCGGATTGTGAACCGCATCGTGTCCGCAGTCGGCCGACGGGTCGATGAGAGCCAGCCCCTCGTTGATGCGCGGCTTCTGGATGGCTCGCGCGTCAACGCCGCTATCTCGCCAATCGCCATCGATGGCCCGCTGGTCTCGATCCGGAAGTTCTCCAAGAAACCGCTGACCTTCGACAAACTGGTCGAGTTTGGCGCGATCCCTCGCATCGCAGCCGACTTCCTGCTGGGAGCGGTGAAGTGCCGAGCCTCCACGATCATCTCCGGCGGGACGGGGTCTGGTAAGACGACGCTGCTCAACGCCCTGTCTGCTGCGATCAGCGAGAAAGAACGCCTCATCACGATTGAGGACGCCGCCGAACTCCAGCTGCAACAGCCCCACGTCGCGCGTATGGAAACCCGTCCGCCGAACATCGAGGGGAAGGGCGAGATCCGCCAGCGCGAACTTGTGAAGAACGCCCTGCGGATGCGGCCTGACCGGGTGATCCTTGGTGAGGTCCGCTCAGAAGAAGCCTTCGATATGCTGCAGGCCATGAATACTGGCCATGAAGGGTCGATGGCCACGATCCACGCTAACAATCCGCGCGATGCCGTCACCCGGCTTGAGCAGATGGTGGCAATGGGCGGCATGTCCTTCTCAGAGGAATCCATCCGCCACCAGATCGCCAATGCGGTAAATATGGTTGTGCAGGCTTCGAGGCTGTCTGACGGGTCGCGGCGCGTCACCAGCATTGCAGAGATCACGGGCATGGAAGGCTCGGTCGTCCAGCTGCAGGAAATCTACAAGTTCGAACGCTCCCATACCGATGATGAAGGCAAGGTCCATGGCGAATTTCGCGCAACTG
>JBCBTR010000177.1:0-2996 GCA_039818545.1 Pseudomonadota bacterium | reverse complement strand
GTTCGCGGCCAACGGCCTGCCACACCGGCGGATGGAGGCGTGGAAGTGGACCGACTTCAAGGCCGCCCTGCCGCAGCTGGAAGCACCGAAGGCAAAGGCCACAGACGATCCGTTCGCGGACGCGCCTGCCTATCGCATCCATGTCGATCAGGGCCGGTTTGCGCGGGACGGCGAGCCACCGGCCGGCGTCCGTATTTTCGAGAAGACCGATACGCAGAGCTTTGGCGCTGCCGAGGAGATGCCGCTCGGCGCGATGACGGCTGCGCTTGCAGGCCAAAAGGATGGCGTGAACACGCTGATGATCGAGGTGACCGAAACCGTCGATCACCCGATTCATTTCGTATGTGCCGCCGATGGCGACGAGGCGAACTTTGCGCGGGTGACTGTGCTTGTCCGCCCCGGTGCCTCGATTGAGCTGATCGAGAGCCATCTGGGCGGAGCCGGTTTTTCGTCCTTCCTGATCGATGTCGGCATCCAGACCAGCGGGCGCGCGACGCGCACGATCTATCAGCGCGGCGAAGCCGACGAGGCGCAGGCCGTCACAGCAGACATTCATCTCGACGCGGACGCGCGGTTCGAACAGACAACGCTCGCCTTCGGAGCCAAGGTCGCGCGGATCGAGACGCAGCTGACCTATGAAGGGGAGGCCGCCGAAGCGATGCTGAACGCGGCTTATCTGTCCGGCGATGGCTATCATGTGGATCTGACCAGCCTCGTCCGGCACAATGCGATGCGCTGCACGACTAAGCAGGTGACCAAGGGCGCTGTGATCGATGGCGGCAAGGGCGTGTTCCAGGGCAAGTTCTATGTGCCGCGCACCCGCGGCCAGTTCACCGACGCCGACATGCAGCACCACGCACTGCTGCTTGAGAATGGCGCGGAAGTCTTCGCCAAGCCCGAGCTTGAGATCTATGCCGACGATGTGGAATGCGCTCACGGCAATACGTGCGGCGCGCTGGATGCCAACCAGCTCTTCTATATGCGCCAGCGTGGCATCCCCGAAAAAGACGCTCGTGCATTGTTGACAGAAGCCTTTGTCGCCGAAGCACTGGAAGACGCGCCGGAGGCTCTGGCCGAAGCCATGACGACGAAAGCGCGCAGCTGGCTGTCTCGTTGAGGAAACCGGCTTAGATGAACCTTATGAGCAAACGTTCCTTTGATGTCGCCGCCGTTCGAGCGGAATTTCCGATCCTTTCGCGTGAGGTGAATGGCAAGCCTCTGGTCTATCTGGACAATGCCGCTTCGGCGCAGAAACCGGATGCGGTGATCGATGCGATGGCGGATCAGGCGCGGACCGCGTATGCGAACGTGCATCGTGGGCTGCATACGCTCGCCAATGAGACGACGGAGGCGTTCGAGGCCGGCCGCGAGAAGGTGCGCGCTTTCCTGAACGCAGGCTCCGTCGATGAGGTGATTTTCACCAAGGGCGGCACCGAGGCGATCAATCTCGTTGCGTCAGGACTTGCCGGTGAGATCCAGCCAGGCGACGAAATCGTGCTGTCGGTCATGGAGCATCATTCCAACATCGTGCCCTGGCATTTCCTGCGCGAGCGCCATGGCGCGGTGCTGAAATGGATCGATGTGCTGGAGGATGGCTCCCTCGACATGGACGCCCTGCGCGGGGCGGTCGGCCCGAAGACGCGCATGGTGGCGGTTACGCATATGTCGAACGTGCTCGGCACGGTGACCGATGCGGCCGAGATTGCGCGGATTGCGCATGCGGCAGGTGCGGAAGTTCTGCTCGATGGCTGTCAGGCCGGGGTGCATCTGGATGTCGATGTGCAGGCGCTGGACTGCGATTACTATGTGCTGACCGCGCACAAGATTTACGGACCGACCGGCATTGGCGCGCTTTATGGCAAGGCGGCTTCGCTCGCGCGGCTGCGGCCGTATCAGGGCGGCGGGGAAATGATCGAGACGGTCGAGAAGGACCGCGTCACCTACAATGACGCGCCGCATAAATTTGAGGCGGGCACACCGCCTATTATCGAAGCGGTCGGCTTTGGCGCGGCTGTGGACTGGCTCGGGGCGTTTGATCCAGCCGAGGTCGAGGCGCATGAGCACAGCCTCTATCAGCGCGCGCGGGAGGGCCTGCGGGCGATCAATGGATTGCGGGTTCATGGCGAAGCACCGGGCAAGGGCGCGGTGCTCAGTTTCAGCCTTGAAGGGGCTCATCCGCACGACATTGCGCAGATCATCGACCGGTATGGCGTTGCTGTTCGCGCTGGGCACCATTGCACCCAGCCATTAATGACCCATCTTGGTGTATCAGCGACGGCGCGCGCGAGTTTCGGCATCTACAATACAGCCGAAGATGTGGACGCTTTCGTGGAAGCGCTCGATAAAGCGCGCGGAATGCTGGTATAAGGTGGGCCATGGCAGACGATATGACCCCTCGCGATGTGATCGACGTCTCGGAAGACGCACCTGAAGAGGCCGCGTCCAAGATCCCTCAGGATGAACTGAACAAGATCACGGACGCGCTGATTGCCGCGTTCAAGACCGTCTATGACCCTGAAATTCCAGTGGATATTTACGAGCTCGGCCTGATCTACAAGGTCGATATCGATGACTACCGGAAAGTGGACATCGACATGACGCTGACCGCGCCGGGCTGTCCGGTGGCCGGTGATATGCCGGGCTGGATCGAGAATGCCGCACGCACAGTCGAGGGAATCGATGATGTTGAGGTACGCCTCACCTTCGATCCGCCCTGGGACCCGTCCCGCATGTCGGACGAGGCTCGGCTCGCGCTGAATATGCTTTAGGCGAGCTTCGACAATCCAAACCAGAGCGAGCGGATGGCGTGGCGGATGGCGAGCCGCCCTTCTTCGCTGGTGCCGAACCCGTCCAGCACCGCGCGATCATAGGCCCCGCTCATCATTGAGGTGAGGGCGTCCGCCGGGATGTCGGCCGGCAGGCGGCCGAGTTGCTGGGCGGCCTCAATGCCGTCCTGCAGGCTGCTTGTGGTGATCTCATTATCCATGGAGAGCATG
>JBCBTR010000176.1:0-3021 GCA_039818545.1 Pseudomonadota bacterium | reverse complement strand
GAGCTGCATGCCGTAGCAGATGCCGAAGCACGGTACGTCACGCTCGCGCGCAAAACGCGCTGCCCGCATCTTGCCGCGCGCGCCGCGTTCCCCAAAACCGCCGGGCAGGATGACGCCGTGGACGCCTTCGAGAATATCGAGCGGCTTATGCTCATCATCGAACTGTTCGGAATCGATCAGGCGGATATCGACCTTCACCCGGTTGGCGAGGCCGCCATGGTCGAGCGCTTCCATCACGGACTTATAGGCGTCCGGCACGTCGGTGTACTTGCCGACAAGGCCAATGCAGACATCGCCATCCGGATTGTGGATGGTCTCGGCGATACCGTTCCAGCGCGTCAGGTCCGGCGCTGAGGCGTCGACGATGCGGAAATGGTGCAGGACTTCAGCGTCCAGCCCCTCATGGTGATAGGCCGAGGGCACATCATAAATATGGCCGACATCCTTGGCTTCGATGACGCTGGACGGGCGGACATTACAGAAGCTGGCGATCTTCGCCTTCTCGGTCTCCGGGATCGAGCGGTCGCACCGGCACAGCAGAATGTCAGGCTGGATGCCGATCGAGCGCAGCTCTTTTACCGAGTGCTGGGTCGGCTTGGTTTTCATCTCACCGGCGGCCGGGATGTAAGGCAGCAGCGTCAGGTGAATAAAGACGGCGCGTTCCGGGCCAAGCTCCTGACCAAGCTGACGGATCGCCTCGAAGAAAGGCAAGCCTTCAATGTCGCCCACCGTGCCGCCAATCTCGCAGAGCACGAAATCGACGCCCTCGCCCGGATCGGACAGGACGAAGTCCTTGATGGCGTCGGTGACGTGCGGAATGACCTGAATGGTCGCGCCGAGATAGTCGCCGCGGCGCTCCTTATCGAGGATCTCGCGGTAGATCTGGCCAGTGGTGATATTGTCGGACTTCTTGGCCGAGACGCCGGTGAAGCGCTCATAGTGGCCTAGGTCGAGATCGGTCTCTGCGCCGTCATCAGTGACGAAGACCTCGCCATGCTGGCGCGGCGACATCGTTCCTGGATCAACGTTCAGATATGGATCAAGCTTGCGCAGGCGGACATTGTATCCACGCGCCTGTAACAGCGCGCCAAGGGCGGCTGAAGCGATACCTTTACCAAGCGAGGACACCACGCCGCCGGTGATGAAAATATAGCGGATCATGGGGCCTCAGGATGGAGTGATTCGTCAGCTCCGCCAGCGGGCGGAACATGTGGGCGGGGTCTAGTCCCGCGGCGCATCCGCTAGAGGGTCTGCGAGGGGATCAGCAGTCTCGTCCGGCACGGGCGCTACCGGCGCATTCGATGTCTCATCCAGAGGATCGGCGAAGAGCGGCTCTGTTGTATCGAGCGCGTCAGCCGGGGCCGTCACGCCAGCGGCGTCCTCATCAAGGGCGCGCTCCACTTCGGTGCGGGTATCATCGCCGCGGCTGGCAATCGTGGTGAGCGCCAGACTGGTGATGAAGAAAATACCGCCGAAGAGCATCGTGGTGCGAACCATCGCGCCCGCTGCCCCGCGACCGGACATCAGTCCGCCGCCCCCGCCGCCGCCAATGCCCAGCGCGCCGCCTTCGGAGCGCTGAAGCAGGACAACGATGGTCATCGCCACGCAGGCGAAGATGTGAACAACAAGAATGACGTTTTGCATGTGCGGTGCCGTCTAAGAAGCCAAGCGGGCCGAATAAGCGCTTATGACGCTCGCGCCAACCCCTACCCGTCAGGTGTTATGACGCTGCGGCGTAGATGGCGAGGAAATCCTCTGCCTTCAAGCTCGCGCCACCAATGAGTCCACCGTTTACGTCAGCAACAGCCAGAATCTCAGCAGCATTGCCCGGCTTCATCGAGCCGCCATAGAGAATCGGCGCGGCCTCACCCGTCGATGCGAAGCGTTTGGCGAGGCTTTGCCGAATGGCGGCATGGACTTCGCCGATCTGCTTTGTATCAGCGACCTTGCCCGTGCCGATCGCCCAGATCGGCTCGTAAGCGACGACGAAGCCCGCATTGGCAAAACTGTCGGGCAGCGAACCGGCAAGCTGTGCCTCGATAACGACGAGCGTGTCGCCTGCTTCGCGCTGTTCGAGGCTTTCACCGACGCAGACGATGGGTGTGAGACCCGCGCGCAGGGCGGCTTCAGCCTTGGCGGCAATGATTGCATCTGTCTCGTGATGATCCGCACGGCGCTCAGAATGACCCAGAATGACATGGGACGCGCCGGCACCGGCGAGCATTTCTGCGGCTACGTCACCGGTATGCGCCCCGGACTCAGCGGCGTGGCAATCCTGCCCGCCAATGGCGAGGGTGGAGCCCCGCGCCGCATCGGCTGCCTGCGCGATCAGGGTGGCGGGCGGACAGATCAGTGCGTCAGCCGCCCTACCCTCGCCAAGCCTGCCGACAATGGCTTCAATGACCGCAAGCGAGGCTGGCGAGCCATTCATCTTCCAGTTCCCTGCGATAAGCGTCCGGACCATGCGGCACCCCCTGTCTTGTGTTCCTTAAGCGGCTCGCCTAGCAAGCCGGGATACGTCATTCAAGAAACGTGCGAGGCACGCCCAATGCTCACTGCCATGCGAGAAATGCTCCGCTCCAAGTTTGCGGGGCTCCTGTTCGGCATCATTATCATATCGATGGCCGTGTGGGGCGTGACGGATATCTTCTCCGGCGGCCTCGGTGGAAACATCATCAAAGCTGGCGAGCGAACCGTCACCGCACAGCAGCTTGACCGGCGCGTCGAGACCTATCTGCGCAACTACCAGCAGGATACGGGCGAACTGCTGACCCGCGATCAGGCGCTGGAGCAAGGCGTCGTCGACCAGCTGTTCGGCTCGGAAGCCTCCCGGATCGCCAACCTCGGTTACGCGCAGGAAATCGGCGCCACCGCAAGCATCAAGGCCGCCGCGGATGCCGTACGGGAGATCGATGCCTTTCAGGACCCGCAAACTTGGAGCGGAGCATTTCTCGCATGGCAGTGAGCATTGGGCGTGCCTCGCACGTTTCTTGAATGACGTATCCCGGCTTGCTAGGCGAG
>JBCBTR010000175.1:0-3026 GCA_039818545.1 Pseudomonadota bacterium | reverse complement strand
TGACTGGACGGCCAAGGTGAAGACCGGCGATCTCAATCGGTGGCTGCGCCACACGATCGAGCATCACCCGCCGCCATCGGTCCACGGCAAGCGCATCAAGCCGCGTTACATGGCGCAGATGAAGGCTCGCCGTGGACCGATGGCGGCGGGTGATGCTCGATCGTGTGGCGCAGCCACCGATTGAGATCGCCGGTCTTCACCTTGGCCGTCCAGTCATCATGGACTTTCACGACCGCCGGCATCAGCCGATCGACGTGCCGGCCCGTCAGCCCCGACAGAAAGACGACGGGCGCACCGCCAGCGTTCGGCAGGAGACGCGCAGCGCGCTCCCGGATTTCCTTGCGCACCTCGTCGATGTTTTCCGTACCGTCGCACTTCGACGCGACAAGAACGAGCCCACGCCCCTCGCGCAGGGCAAGGTCTGCGATCTGAAGATCCTGTTTCTCCAGCGCTTCGTCGACGTCCATGACGAGTGCAACAATGTCGGCATATTTCAGGGACCGGACCGTCTCGCCAGTCGACATCTGTTCGAGGCGTTCCTGCACCTTGGCGCGCTTCCTGAGGCCCGCCGTATCGACCAGCCGAATTCGCCGCCCTTCCCACTCCCAGTCGATGGAAACGGAGTCCCGCGTGATCCCGGCCTCGGGGCCTGTCAGCAAACGATCGGACTTCAGCAGCGTGTTGATGAGCGTCGATTTGCCGGCATTGGGCCGCCCGACAATGGCCAGCTTGATCGGTTTGTCAGGCTGGGGCTTTTCAGGAGCGTCGTGCTCATCGATCCCGGCAGCCTCAATGGCCGCGACGAGTTCGTCATCCGAGAGCGATTGGTCATCGACATCGATATGGGCGAGCTTGTCGAGGATTTCCTCACCAGCGCCGCCTTCATGCTCGTCATCGTCCTCTTCCAGCGCGCGCTCGAACGCCTCATGTCCAAGCGCCTCGCGGATGGCTTCGTAGAGATCAGCCATGCCTTCGCCATGCTCGGCGGAGAGCCCGACCGGCTCCCCGAAGCCAAGGGCGTAGGCTTCGTAGAGACCCGTTTCACCAGCACGGCCTTCAGCCTTGTTGGCCGCAAGCACGACCGGAATGTCCGCACGGCGCAGGATTTCCGCAAACCGCTCATCGACCGGCGTGACACCGGCGCGGGCATCTACAAGGAAAAGCGCAAGTTCGGCCTCGGCAATCGCAACTTCGGTCTGCGCTCGCATCCGGGCTTCAAGGCTGTCATCGGCAACATCTTCGAACCCGGCCGTATCGACAAGGATCAGCGGCAAACCGGCTAGACGCCCGGCTGCTTCCTTACGGTCGCGCGTGACACCCGGCTGGTCATCGACCAAAGCGAGCTTCTTGCCCGCCAACCTGTTGAATAGGGTCGACTTCCCGACATTTGGTCGGCCAACAATGGCGAGTTTCAAAGGCATAAGACAGCTTACAAAGCCGCGTCGCGATACGCTAACGGATCGCGATCAGCTTTGCCTCATCAGTGAGAACGAACAGCTTGCCCTGAGCTGCAATCGGTTCGAGATATGTGTCATCGCCGAGCTTCAGCGAGCCAACAGGTTCACCCGTTTGCGGCGAAAAGGCCTGCAACTCGCCGCGCGAGGAAATTACGATGATGCGGTCCGAGGCGACGATTGGCCCAGAATAGCTGATCCGGCCCTTCTGATCGTCTTCATCCTTGAAACGGCGCAGCTGGCGCACCCAGTACACCCCGCCGGTCGACGCTGACAGCGCCGCCAGACGGCCGTCAACGCTGACGACGAAAATCACATCGCCGGCGACAGCCGGAGCTTGCGTCGAGCCAATTGGCTGTGCCCACACCCGCGAGCCGCTGCGGCCATCAATGGCAAGCGTGACGCCCGACTGGTTCGCCACGAAAACAAGTCCGCCGGCCAGAACGGGTCGGGCGGCAATGTCATTGATCGCAGAAATCGGCGTGAACCGGCCCGGACGCGCCAGCGCATCGGACCACAACCGCCGGCCGTTCGCGGCCAGATAAGCGATCACTTCGCCGGAGGAGTAAGGCGCGACGACGATATCCTCGACCGCAGCCGGGCTCGGGCTACCCAGAACCCGCGCAGGTTCGGCAATCGCCTGATCGCTCCAGATGATCTCTCCGGTCTCCAGATCGAAAGCGAAGACTTCATTGTTGTTCGAGGACACGAATGCACGGCCATCGATGATCGTCGGCGCGCCCGTCATCGGCGCATCCATGTCCTGACGCCACCGTTCATCGCCAGACTCCGCATCGAGCGCGGCGACAAAGCCATAACCGCTCGCCACAATCAGAACATCGCCCTCAAGGGCGAGACCGCCGCCATATCCGATCCGGTCCCGGCGCGATCCGGAATCGAGTTCCTCTGACCAGACCCGCCGACCATTGTTTATATTGAATGCGCGGATCGTTTGTTGCGCATCCAGCACATAAACCTTGGTATCACTCGCAATCGGCGCGGCGGTCAACGTTGATTTGTTGTCAGATCCCCGGCCCGCATCCGAGCGCCAGTCGATGTCGAGCGCTGGCGCGGCATTGACGTGCCCGACAACTTTCGACGGGCGCAAGCCGGCCTGCGGCCACGACTCAACATCGCGCATCGCCTCAAGGATAATCTCGGTCGTTGCCAGCGCCGGATCGGATTCCAGCTCGGGTTCGCCCAGCACCATCGTGATCCGGCCCGCCCTGTCCGCAGCCTCTTCAGCACGCTTTTCTGCAGAACGATTGTTGAAGATCGAACATGCCGACAGAGCCAGAATGCTGGCGATAATCAGGGATGATTTAATGATGGTCATTCCGAAGCCTCTTCGGGAACAGTGTCAGCGGGTGCCTCTTCGACAGGCACGGGCGGGGGTGCGGCGGCAGGCGGCAAAGCGGCGATTGCAATGTCGGCCCGCTGGCCAAGACCTATAGGCGCATTTGCGTCAAATTTCAGGTAGCCGAACATCTGGCGGGCTCTTGCAACAACACAGTCGGCGAAAGATAAGGCCGCGACAAGTTCCCGGGCAACCGCGCCAAACGACGACACTTC
>JBCBTR010000174.1:0-3095 GCA_039818545.1 Pseudomonadota bacterium | reverse complement strand
CCCATGGCACACCGAACTTGTCGCCGGACTTGCCGGTGGAGATGTTCGGGTGGCCGCCGGCGGCAACATCCGGGTTCACACGCAGGGCGACAGGGGCTGTTCGGCCCATGCTGGTGGCGACAGCCGACAGCGCGCGCAGCTCACCCGCGCTTTCGACGTTGAACTGGTGGATGCCGGCTTCCAGCGCGGCCCGCATCTCGTCCTTCGTCTTGCCTACGCCAGAGAACACGATGCGATCTCCGGGAATGCCAGCTGCGATGGCGCGCTGCATTTCGCCCGCGCTGACGACATCCGCGCCACATCCCGCTTTTGCGAGCGTGGAAAGAACGGCGAGATTGCCATTCGCCTTCACCGAATAAGCGATGAGGCAATCCATGCCGGAAAACACGTCCGCGATGACGCGGGCATGCCGGGTCAGGGTCGCGGTCGAGTAGACATAGACAGGGGTGCCAACCTCGTCGGCGATGGCATCGAGCGACACGTCTTCACAGTGCAGCCGACCGGCTTTGTAGTTGAAATGGTGCAAGAGCTGATCAGTCTTCGTCGGGGCGGGCTTCGGTCAGCGGATCTTCGCCGACTTCGCTAATGGGAGCGGTCTTTGGGATTTCGCCGCCGATCTCGTTCATTTGCGGGCCGCTCGTATCTGCTTCTGCAACCTCTATGACGGTCGCCACCGGAATGTCGGCTTCCAGCCCGGGCGGCGGCGGAGCCACGCGAACGCCCGTTTCACAGGCCGCCAGACCCGCGAGCGCCGCAATCGCTGCGAGTTTCAGAAGCGGCGCACGCATCCCTTACTCGCCTTCTTCCTCTGAGACGGGGCCGCCAAGCAGATCGTCTTCGGGTGCCGGCTCGTCGAAATCAGGCTCGTTGAGGCGATCTTCGATCGAGGCACCGGGGATTTCGCCAGCGGCTTGCACGCCTTCGGCACCGGGATTGTCGAACAAGGGGTCCGGGCGCTCAAGATCGCCGCGCAGGCCGCAGGCCGACAGAGCGGCGAGTGCAAGGGCAGTTGTCAGGAAAATGGTCTGTTTCAAAGGTCAGGCCTCCAGTCCAAGGCGTTGTTTCCACTGGGCCGCCTGTTCGCTGACGCGGTCAGGAGCGGTTCCGCCATAGCTTGTACGGCTTGCGGCAGACTTCTCAACGGTTAACACCTCAAAGACGGCTTCAGTGAGGCGGGGTTCAGCCTCCTGCAGGACATCCAGAGAGAGCTCTGAGAGGTCACAACCGGCACTTTCAGCCTTCGCGACAAGCGTGCCGGTAACGTGATGGGCCTCCCGGAAGGGGAGGTCGAGTTCGCGCACGAGAAAGTCGGCGAGATCTGTCGCGGTGGAAAAGCCTTTGCTGGCGGCCTCGCGCATAGCGTCCGGATGGAAGGTGATTGTTTCCATCATTCCGGTCATCGATCGCACGCAGAGGTCGAACGTATCGAAGGCCGTGAAGGTGAGCTGCTTGTCGTCCTGCAGGTCCTTGGCATAGGCCAGCGGCAGCGCTTTCACCGCGCCCTGAAGGGCCATGAAATTCGCCGTGATCAGGGCGGCCTTGCCCCGGATCAGCTCTGCTGCGTCCGGATTGCGCTTTTGCGGCATGATGGAGGAGCCGGTCGACCATGCGTCTGACAGGCTTGCAAAACCGAACTGCGCACTCGTCCAGAGCACGATTTCTTCGGCGAGGCGCGAAAGATGCGTCGCCGCAATGGAGAGGGCTGACAGCGTTTCGAGAGCGAAATCCCGTGCCGATACGGCATCGAGCGAGTTGGCCATGGGGCGGTCGAAACCAAGCGCTTCGGAGGTCATGTCCCGGTCAATCGGGAAACCTGTTCCCGCAAGTGCGGCTGCGCCAAGCGGGCACTCATTAAGGTGAATCGCTGCTGCGTTCAGGCGTCTGCGGTCCCGGTTCAGCATCTCACAATAGGCCAGAAGATGATGGCCGAGCGTGATGGGCTGGGCGGTCTGCAAATGCGTGAAGCCGGGCATGATCGTACCAGCATGCTCCGCAGCGCGGATGACCAGCGCCTTGAGGAGCTCATCGATAGCCTTGTCGGCCTCGCCAATTGCGCCCCGGGTCCACAGGCGGAAATCGGTCACGACCTGATCATTGCGTGAGCGGGCTGTATGAAGCCGACCGGCGGCCGGCCCGGCCAGTTCCTTCAGCCGTGCCTCGATGTTCATATGAATATCTTCGAGGCTGCGATTGTACGGGAAGGAGCCGTCGCGAATTTCACCGAGGACCGCATCAAGGCCGGCCTGAATGGCCCCGTGATCGTCTGAGCTAATGATGTCCATCTCGACCAGCATGTCGGCGTGAGCGCGGCTGCCGGCCACGTCTTCCTCAGCCATGCGGCGGTCTACATCGATCGATGCATTGATGGCTTCCATGATGTCGCCGGGGCGCGCGGCGAAGCGTCCCCCCCACATTTTCTGGCTTTCGCCCGTCTTCTCGCCCATATCGGCCTCCAATCGAATGAGTTCCCTAAAGCCTGAGGCGGTTTTGCGCTACGCTATTATCCTGATGCTTGTTGTCGCTGCTGCGTTTGGCGTGTTCGCGCTGGGCACAGCTGCGGGCGGCAAGCCCACCGATCATGACCTTGAGAAGTTCCAGCGGGGCGAGCTGTCGAGCCTCGATTTCGCAACCGCCGGGGACGCGGCAGGCGAGACGCCCTTTGTCGGCCCGGACGGGGAGGCGATCAGCGTGTCCGGCTTTGCAGGCCAGCCAACGCTTGTAAATTACTGGGCAACCTGGTGCGGGCCATGCGAACGGGAACTGCCATCGCTTGGCGTGTTGCAAACCGCGCGCGCGGCGCAGGGCCTGCAGGTGATCGCGATCAGTGTCGACGGCGAAGAGGATGGCCCTTATGCCCGCCAACGCCTTGGAGAGCTGACAGGCGGCGTGCTCGATTTCTACCATGCGGCCGATTACGGGCCGGTCTATGAAGCTGGTGTGCGCGGCTTCCCGACCACGATCCTCTACGATGCGAGCGGTACGGAAGTGTTCCGGCTGGCCGGAGAGGCCGATTGGGCGAGCTATGAGGCGCTCGCCCTTATTGATGCGGCGCTAGCGAAACGCTGACAGCTCAAGCTGCACAAGCGAGACCTGTG
>JBCBTR010000173.1:0-3108 GCA_039818545.1 Pseudomonadota bacterium | reverse complement strand
GTACAGTGGTTCGACCCGGGCGTCGGCTCGGGGAAAAGCCCGTCCGGCGCGAGCGGCGGCGATCCGTCGAAATTCGCACTTAACCCTTTTAGCGAGACGGCGACCGTCCTCGCGCCATGGCTCCATTTCGCGGAGCATCCCGAACCCGGAAGCGGCACCGCTGTCCGGCCATCGGTGCTGCGCAGCGCTAGATCAGCCCGGCCAGCGGCGAGGACGGATCGGCGTAGCGTTTCTTACCCATGCGGCCGGCAAGGTAGGCTTCGCGTCCGGCAATGACGGCATGTTTCATCGCGCGCGCCATGCGGATCGGGTCCTTCGCATCGGCAATCGCGGTGTTCATCAGAACACCGTCGCAGCCAAGCTCCATCGCCATAGCGGCATCAGAGGCGGTCCCGACACCTGCATCCACAATCACGGGCACGCGGGACTGCTCGACAATCAGGCGGATATTCACAGGGTTCTGAATGCCGAGGCCCGACCCGATCAGGCTGCCCAGCGGCATGATTGCGCAACAGCCGGCATCTTCCAGCTTGCGTGCGTAAACCGGGTCATCGGAGCAATAGACCATGACCTGAAACCCGTCCGCGATGAGCTCTTTTGCGGCCCGCAGGGTCTCTTCCATGTCCGGGTAGAGGGTCTTCTGATCGGCGAGCACTTCCAGCTTCACAAGGTCCCAGCCGCCCGCTTCCCGGGCCAGCCGCAGCGTGCGCATGGCATCCTCGGCGGTGAAACACCCGGCGGTGTTGGGCAGGTAGGTATAGGTCTCCGGCGAGACATGATCGGTCAGCCGGTCTTCGTCGGGATTGGACAGGTTCACCCGGCGCAGCGCCACCGTGACCATTTCAACGCCGGCTGCCTCAGCCGCCTGCGCATTCTGGGCATAGGTCTCGTACTTGCCGGTGCCGATGATCAGGCGGGACTGGAAAGTCCGCCCGGCAATCTCAAGCGTGTCAGCCACAGGGCTCAAATCATCGGCCATCAGCCACCTCCAACAAACTGTACGAGTTCCAGGCGGTCGCCCGCCTCAAGCAGTATCGAACCGTGCTCGCCCCTCGGCACGATCTCCAGATTCCGCTCAATCGCGACGCCGCGCGGATCGTCGGCCAGTCGCTCGACCAGCTCTTTCAGAGTGAGCCCGTCCTCAATCGACATTTCCTCGCCGTTCAAAACGATTTTCATTCCTGCGCTCCTGACCGCAAACGGGTCGCTTCCGGGCTTGCCTTGCCTGACATTACAGCGCAAGACGCTCCCCGTCATGGCGAAACCCATCTATGTTCTCAGCGGGCCGAACCTCAACCTGCTCGGCCAACGCGAACCAGACATATACGGCTCGTCCACTTTGGACGACATCCACGAACGCATGGCTGGCAGGCATGAAGGCGTGGTGCTCGAAACGCGCCAGACCAATCATGAAGGCGAACTCGTGGACTGGATCCAGGAATCAAACCGCGACGGAGCGGCCCTGATCCTCAATGCCGGGGCCTATACCCACACCTCGGTTGCCGTTCACGACGCGCTGCGGGCCTGCGATATTCCGATTATCGAAGTGCATCTTTCAAATCCGGCCGCGCGCGAAGACTTCAGGCACGTGAATTTCGTGTCCCCTGCCGCAAACGCAACGATTGCGGGAATCGGCGGCTATGGATACGAACTGGCGTTGGACTCTGCGTTACATTTGATCGCCTCAGGAGGGCGGTAAGACATGAGCAACTCGAAATCCACGCTGGACACCGGACTTGTCCGCGAACTTTCGGAAATCCTGCGGGACGCCGATCTCGGCGAAATCGAGATCGAACATGACGGCCTGAGAATCCGGGTCAGCAAGCCGACCCTTTCGGCCCAGCATGCCGTGGCTGTTGCACCGCCCCAGATGGCTGCCCCCGCCGCTGCGCCGGCAATGAGCACCGAGACCGCGCCACCAGCAGCTGCGCCGTCTGATGCGCCCGCCAATGCGGTCAAATCGCCCATGGTCGGCACGGTTTATCTCTCGCCGGAACCCGATGCTGACGTCTTCGTATCGGTTGGATCGAAAGTGAATGCCGGCGATACTGTAATGCTTGTTGAGGCCATGAAGACCTTCAACCCCGTCGAAGCGCCGATCAGCGGCACGGTAAAGGCCATCCTTGTTTCGGATGCCCAGCCGGTTGAATTTGGTGAACCCCTGATCGTGATCGAATAGGCTGGCCGTCGATGTCGATAGAAAAAGTCCTGATTGCGAACCGCGGCGAAATCGCGCTTCGAATCCATCGCGCCTGCAAGGAAATGGGGCTGGCGACAGTCGCCGTGCACTCCGAAGCAGATGCGGATGCCATGGCCGTGCGCCTTGCCGATGAGAGTGTCTGCATCGGCCCGCCGCCTTCGTCAGAGAGTTATCTGAAAAAGTCCCGGATCATCGCTGCCGCGGAGATCACCGGCGCCGATGCGATCCATCCAGGGTATGGCTTCCTGTCTGAGAACGCGCAGTTCGCTGAAATGGTCGAAGCACATGACCTGATTTTCATCGGCCCCAAGCCTGAGCACATCCGCACGATGGGCGACAAGATCGCTGCCAAGCAGGCGATGATCGATGCCGGCGTGCCGGTTGTTCCGGGCTCGGATGGCGAAGTATCTTCCATCGGCGAGGCCAAGAAGGCCGCCAAGAAGATCGGCTACCCGGTTCTGGTCAAAGCCTCTTCCGGGGGCGGTGGGCGCGGCATGAAGCTCGCCATGACCGAGAAAGACATAGAAAACGCCGTCCGCACCGCAAAAACCGAGTCCAAGGCCGCCTTTGGCGATGATGCGGTCTATCTGGAGAAATACCTCCAGAAGCCGCGCCACATTGAAATTCAGGTCATCGCCGACAGCCATGGCAACGTCTGCCACCTGTGGGAGCGTGATTGTTCGATCCAGCGCCGTCACCAGAAGGTATTCGAGGAGGCGCCTTCCCCCGCCCTCAATCAGGCGCAACGCGATGATATCGGGGCGATTGTGGCTCGCGCAGTGTCGAAATTCGGCTATCTCGGCGTTGGCACAATGGAATTCCTCTATGAGGATGGCGAGTTCTACTTCATCGAGATGAACACCCGTCTTCAGGTGGAACACCCGGTGACCGAGATGATCACCGGCATC
>JBCBTR010000172.1:0-3184 GCA_039818545.1 Pseudomonadota bacterium | reverse complement strand
GACCGCCTCCGAAGCACTTAGCGCATATCGGTCATCTTGCTTGAACTTAGGCCTCGCACCGGTGCCAGATCTTCAGTTTTGGCGAGCATTCAGCAAAGTAGCAGGCAAGTTAGGTGCATCAAAAGAAACCAGATCAGGAAAAGTAACGTATGTAGGTCTCACGCTAGCGGCTTAGTCAAAGAGACTTTTCCTCCCGGTGGCTTGATGTAAGCCTTTGTCTCTATCCCCGCCCTTTCGCCCGTACCCACTACCCATCCAGCAAACTTATCCCCGCCCTCCGGCGCTGAGCTATACTCCGCCGGAATGCCGGATCACGTTCTCGATTTTGCGCGCGACCTGTTTGCGCGGATGGGCGATGCGCTTGGGGCGCTGAAGCTCGGCGTGACCTGCGCCGTGCAGGGCGCGCCCGAGGATCTAGTGCCGCGCCGGATCTACAATGCCGCCCTGCGGGAGCTGCAAATGGCCGAGGCGATGGTCCGGCGGATGGTGCTGCTCATCGCCGTGCGGCTGGATATCACGCCCCTCGCCGCGCCCGAGGCCACCCGGCCCACACGACCGCGCGCGCCGTCCGGGCCGAAGACCCGTCCCCTGCCCCTGTTCGACCCATGGGGCTCCGGCGGGGTGGATTTCAGCGAGATCGCGCAGACACGAGACAAGACAGCCGGTCGCCCGGCAGACTGGCTCACCCGCCGGCAGGACCGGCTGGACGCTGTCATCGCAGACCCCGCCCCGATGGCCGCGCGCATGGCGCGCTGGATGCGGCGGCGGGCGATCCGCTTTGCCGCCGACATCACCGCCCGCTCCCGGCCGGAACATTGCTGGATCTGCCGGATCGGCCTGCCGCCGGGCGTGCTGGCCCACGATCGCGGGCACAGCGCCAGCCTCCTGCGCGGGCTCGTTATGCGGGCGCGCGAGGCCTACCCGCCCTGACTGTTTTCAGGATCAACGCTTCGAAGCCCGCCCTGCGGGCCGCTGGTGCTGGGGGTTTTGCAGGACGCCCGTTTTACGCGTCACCCTCGACGGCGCAGCCGTCTGAGGGCCCAGCTCTGGTGGTCTGCAGATATCGCAAAGGTGGAAGACATTCGAGTTGGGCCCTCAGATGGCCTGACGGCCATCGAGGGTGACGCTCACAATGAGGGTTTCAGAGATGTCAGACCGCGCCGCGCTCAGCCCTTCGGATGGCAGACGACCGGCAGCCAGCTGTATCCGTGCACGAATGAGCTTGGCACGAAGCTCGGCTCATCGATCACTTCAATATGCTCGAACCGTTCAAGGATCTCTTCCCAGAGGATGCGCAGCTGAAGCTCCGCCAGCCGATTGCCAACACAGCGATGAATGCCAAAGCCGAAGGAGACATGATTGCGCGCCTGTTTCCGGTCGATGATCAGGCGGTTCGGATCTTCGTCCCAGAAGGTCTCGTCCCGGTTTCCGGAGATGTACCACATGGCGATCTGGTCGCCTTTCTTGATCGTCTTGCCATGCATCTCGACATCTTCGAGCGCCGTGCGCCGCATATATGACAGCGGCGTCTGCCAGCGGATGATCTCGGCCACCATGTTCGGGATGAGCGAAGGGTCCGCTTTCAGCTTGTCATACTCGCCCGGAAATTTGTTCAGCGCATACAGCCCGCCGGACATGGAATTGCGGGTCGTATCATTGCCGCCAATGATCAGCAGGATGACATTGCTGAGCAGCTCCTGCGGGTTCATGTTCCGTGTCGCCTCGCCATGGGCGAGCAGGCTCATCAGATCGGGCGAAGGCGGGGCGGATTTACGCTCTTCGAAGATGGCGGAGAAGACGCGCAGGCATTCGGCGAGCTCCTCGCGCCACTGGTCCACGCCGCCCGGGCAAATGTCCGGATCGCGGGGATTAGTCGTAATGTCAGACCAGTGCGTCAGCTCGCGCCGGCGCTCCTGGGGATAGTTGAAGAGCGTGGCCAGCATCATCGCCGTCAGTTCAATGGAGACCGTATCGACCCAGTCAAACGGCTCGCCGACCGGGAGACTGTCCAGAACCTTTTGCGTGCGCTGGCGGATCAGCGGCTCATAATCGCGCAGCATGGTCGGCGCGACCGCAGGCTGGGCCGTTTTGCGCTGGGCGGAATGAACCGGCTCATCGGAGGAGATGAAACTTGGCGCGTTGAAGCCGTCAATCGGAGAGCCAAGCGTGATGCCGCCATACTTTGCGTCGGAGGAGAAGCGCTTATGGTCGACATCAATCGCCATGACATCTTCGTATCGCGTGACTGACCAGTAAGGCCCGAGAAAACTCTCCGGCGTCCAGTGAAGCGGGTCCTCTTTGCGGAGGCGTTCAAACCGGTCCCACATCTTGTTCTGCCGCCAGACTTCGGCATCGACGAGATCAAGCGTCTCCAGATCAAGCTCGCTTGCCGGCAAAATGCTGTCACCGCGTTCGAGATAATAAGGCCGGGCCGGCTTTCGGTAACTCAGCTTTGGCCGCTCAAGCGTTTGACCTGCAATGCTCACGACAAGATCTCCATTGTTGGGACTGACAATAACATCCCTCCCCCAAGGTCAGACAATCGGCGCTATTCCGAACTTGCGCCGTCTTCCGCCGTACGCAGCACACGCAGGAAATTCCCGCCCCAGATTTTCCCGATATCCTCTTCAGAATACCCGCGTTCGACGAGTTCCGCCGTCACATTCATCGCCTCGCTGGCATCGGTGAAACTGCCAATCCCGCCGCCATGATTGAAGTCCGTCCCCACGCCGACGTGATCGACACCGATCCGCTGAACGACATAGTCGATATGATCCACCATCCGCCCGACACTGCTCGGCCCGAGCACAGCCCGCATCGAACCGAGAAAAGCGAGCTTGGCCTCTTCGTCGTCAATCTCCCAGTAGAGCTCGTAAGGATAGGAGTATTTCGCCGGCAGGCCGGCATTGCTCCGGACAGCATCGATCTCCGCCAGCAGGGCCTCGTCCGACAGGTCAATCAGATACGCCCCGAAAGACGCGATATGAATGACGCCGCCCGTTTCGCCGATGCGGTCGATCTCCTCGTCAGACAGGTTCCGGCTGACATTGGAAAGCGCGCGGGCATTTGAGTGCGTCGCGATGATCGGAGCGGTGGATCATATCGACTATGTCGTTCAGCGGATCGGTGTCGATCACGTCGGCGTGGGGACGGACTTCAATCATGGCGGCGGGATTGGCAGTTT
>JBCBTR010000171.1:0-3206 GCA_039818545.1 Pseudomonadota bacterium | reverse complement strand
CGCCATCTTCAGGCGGTGGCGGAGGCGGCGGTGATGATGACGATGACGACGATGATGACGACTGAGCGGGCGTGTTGGTCTTGATGTCATCAAGACGCGCGCGGGTGAGCGGATAGCGTCCTGCGATTAGTCCTGCGGCTGTGTATGCGACCAGTGGCACACCAACGAACGTGATGAGCAAGCCTTGGACAACGCCGGCATCGTTCTCTGCGCCGGGTACAAAGCCGACAATCAGACCCAGCAACAGATAAGGGATGCCGATGGCGAAGCTCGCTCCGGTTTTGTAGGCTCCTGACAACATCGAATAATAGAGTCCTGAACGCGCTTCGCCGGAGCGCGCCACCTCCCGTTCAATGACGTCTGCCATCATGGACCGCACAAGGATAAAGGGCGCACCATATCCAAAGCCACTGATGAGAGCCGCGATCATGAGGGGCCAGAAGCCGCCAATCGAAGCGAGTGGGATGTAGAGCAGGTAAGTCGTGGCAGACCAGAAGCAGACCGCCCGCAGGGCGAGGTGTTTCTCGGTACGTTTCGAGATCCACGTCCAGACAGGCATGGCGGCGAAGCCTGCCACAAAGTGCGCCATCAGGATGACCGGTGCGAGATCGATGACATCGAAGACCCATTCGGCCGTGAACAGGAACATGCCGGCGGTTCCCGCAATGGCGATACCGACGAAGATTTCGACTGCGAGCACCCGCCAGAGCGCGCTGTTGCGGAAGGCTTTCCGGATCGCCTGCGGGCTGAAATCAGACTTGGGATGATCCGCCTCTGGCGGTGGATCGGGGACGAGACGCAGGGCGAGGCCGACGGTGAGTGGCAGCGAGACGATCAGGATGACGCCCATCACTGCGATCTGCTGGTGCCGGTCAAAACCGAGCGTCTGGGAGAGAATGGTCGGCAGGGCGAGCAGCGAGAGCAGTGTCGCTGTCGAGACGATCTCCCGCCACATGAACATGCGCGACCTGTCATCATAGTCGCTTGCAATGGTCGGCACCCACGCCTGATGCGGGGTGTAGAGCATGGTGATGCCGACATAGAAGACGGTCAGCCAGAACACGACATAGAGCGGACCGACGGGCGGCTCGCCGGGCATGTAGAGGAAGAAGGCGGCGAGCGCGAGGATGGGTACGGCGGTTGCCAGCCAGTGGCTGACCCGGCCCCAGCGGGACGGGCGGGTGTCGACCAGCCAGCCCATTATCGGATCGGTGGCAAGATCCCAGAAGCGCAGGCACATGAAGATGAGGCCGGTCATGGCGGCACCGAGGCCCATCTGGTCGGCATAGAAGGGCGCGATGAACACCGCCATAGGCAGGCCGACGGCTGCGAGCGGCACGCCGATGGAGGCGAAGGCGAGCGTTTGTGTCAGGGTGAGGCGGCGGCGTTCCGTCGTCATGTTGCCACCCAAGCGGAAAGCGCGCCGACCTCCAAGCGCTAATTGAATGCTTACCCTCCAGCGAATACATATCCGTCCATGACCTTATCGCCCGAAACCGGTTCTCTCCTGCAATCTCTGGATGCGCGCTCGCGCGGCATCTTCCAGCAGATTGTCGAAGGCTATCTCGAAACCGGGGAGCCGGTTGGCTCGCGGACGTTGTCGAAAGGGCCGATCTCACTGTCGCCGGCCTCCATCCGCAATGTGATGGCGGATCTGACGGAGCTCGGCTTGCTGGAGTCCCCGCATGTCAGCGCTGGCCGGCGCCCGACCTATCAGGGCCTTCGCCTGTTTGTGGACGGCTTTCTGGAGCTGGGGGAGCCCTCCGATGCTGACCGTGCAATTGTGGATGCGCGCCTGAAATCTGCCGGGCGGGACCTGCCGGGCGTCCTGAATGAAGCCTCCTCCATATTATCGGGCCTTGCGGGCGGGGCCGGGCTTGTGGCGTCGCCGACGCGGGATGCGCCGGTACGCCATGTTGAGTTCGTCCCGCTTGGCTCCCGTGAAGCGCTGTGCGTGCTGGTCACCGAAGATGGTGACGTGGAGAATCGCCTGCTCGCGCTGCCAGAGGGCCTTCCGGCCACGGCGTTGATCGAGGCCGGCAACTTCCTCGCTGCCCGCATGAAGGGCCGGACCCTTTCTGAGGCGCGCGGCGAAGTGATTGCCGAGCTGAAAACGCAGCGGGCCCAGCTCGACAATGCGGCGAGTGCGCTGGTGACAGCCGGGCTCGCCTCATGGTCGGGGGAGGGGCCGGACGAGAAACGCGCCCTGATCGTACATGGCTGGGCCAATCTTCTGGAGGATGCGCAGGCCGCTGAAGACCTCGACCGGGTGCGCCAGCTGTTTGAGGAAATGGAGCGGCGGCAATCGCTTCTGGATGTGCTGGACTCCACGCGGGAAGCGGAAGGTGTGCGGCTTTTCATCGGTTCAGAAAACAGGCTTTTCCCGTTATCGGGTTCATCCGTCATCGTGGCGCCCTATATGAACGCCGATCGAAGGGTGATCGGCGCGCTGGGCGTAATCGGGCCAACACGGCTCAATTATGCGCGGGTGATCCCCATGGTGGACTATACGGCGAAGGTGGTGGGCGAGATTATCGACCGCGGCGGCCGCAAGGAGTGATGATGATGAGCGATACTGACGAGACGATTCCTGAAGAGTTCGAAGCCGGGGCCGAAGAGGCTGAAGCCGAAGAGATGACGGCTGATGGCGGCGAGGCAGAAGACCCTGCGCGCGAGCCGACGCCGGAAGAGCGGATCATTGAACTGGAAGCCCAGACCGCTGACCTGAACGACAAGCTGCTGCGCACGCTCGCCGAGATGGACAATATCCGAAAGCGTGCTGAGCGGCAGGTGGCCGAGGCGCGGATTTATGCGGTTGAGAAATTCGCCGGGGATCTCCTTCCTGTGTCTGACAATCTCGCGCGTGCGCTCGACGTTCTGGACGATGCGGCCCGCGAAGCGCTCTCCGAGGCGGGTCTTGGCCTGCTGGGCGGGGTCGAGATGACCCAGAAGGAGCTGCATGCCGTTCTGGCGCGCCACAACGTCACCGCGATCGATGCCGCGGCCGGGTCGGCGTTTGATCCGAACCTGCATCAGGCCGTCAGCCAGATCCCGTCCGACCAGCCGTCAGGCACAATCGCCGAGCCGTTCCAGTCCGGCTGGAAGATCGGCGACCGGGTGTTGCGCGCCGCGATGGTGGCGGTGAGCACGGGACCTGCGAATTAGGGATGTTCTGGAGTCTTTGTCTTGCTCGCGGCTGATCCGGG
>JBCBTR010000170.1:0-3218 GCA_039818545.1 Pseudomonadota bacterium | reverse complement strand
ATCGACCGCTTGTTGTGGTTGAGCATGGTGAAGTAGAGGCTGTCGGCCCCCGGCACATCCACCAGCTGTTTGCGCGTCGCGTCACCGACACCGGGACGCTCGACCTTGATCACATCGGCGCCGAACCACGCCAAGAGCTGCGTGCAGGTCGGACCGGATTGGACATGCGTGAAGTCCAGAACTTTGACACCTTCGAGAGCTTTCATAAGCCTTTATCCTCGCTAAATTTTCTTCGCCTGAGGATAGCGCGCCTGCGCCACCACGGAATTCGGATTGAGATTGCCGATATTGCCGCTTTCCTTGCCAGCAGCTGGATCGATTGCAGCATTAATCAAGGTTGGCTTTCCGCTGGCGAAGGCCGCGTAGACCGCGCGCTTCAGGTCATCGGGGTTGGTCACCGTCTCCCCTTCGCCGCCGAAGGCGTGCATCATCAGGTCGTAGCGCGCGTCCTTCACGAAGACGGTTGTGGCCGGGTCTTCGCCCCCGCCCCAGTTCTCCCCATCGCCGCGATAGATGCCGTTGTTGTTGAAGACGACGACGCAGACCGGCAGGTTGTAGCGGCAGATGGTTTCCACCTCCATGCCGCAGAAACCGAACGCTGAATCCCCTTCGACTGCCAGCACTTGCTTTCCGGTCTCGATGGCGGCTGCAATCGCGGCACCCATGCCGATGCCCATGACACCCCAGGTGCCCACATCGATGCGGTGGCGGGGCTTGTGGATGTTCACGATGGAGCGCGCCATGTCGAGCGTATTGGCGCCCTCGTTCACCAGGATCGTGTCCGCGTGGTCGTTGATCGCCGTTTTGATCACGCCCAGCGCGGCGTGATAGTCCATTGGGTCGTTGTTGTTTTGCAGCTTGGACGCCATGCGCTCCATATTGGCTTCGGCCTTGGTGCGCACCTGCTCCAGCCACGCTTCTGGGGGCGCGATCCCCTCGCCTTCCATCGCATCGATCAGCGCCTGCGCGCAGGACCCGGCATCGCCGACCAAAGGCGCGGCGATTTCCACGTTAGAGTCCATTTCCTCGGCGTCGATGTCGATCTGAATGAAGCGCTTGCCGCCCGGTTCACCCCACTGCTTGCCCTTGCCATGGCTGAGCAGCCAGTTGATGCGGGCGCCGACCATGATCACGGCATCGGAGTCCTTCAGTGCCAGCGAACGGGCAGCAGACGCGCATTGCGGATGTGTGTCGGGCAAGAGCCCCTTGGCCATCGACATTGGCAGGAAGGGATAGCCTGACTTTTCGACCAGTTCACGGATGACGTCATCCGATTGGTCATAGGCTGCGCCCTTGCCCAACACGATCAACGGCCGCTCGGCCGATTTCATCACGTCGATTGCGCGCGCAACAGCTTCGGGAGACGGCGTTTGACGCGGCGCCGGGTCAATCACTTTGACGAGGGATTTCCTGCCCTCTTCGGCATCCATGATCTGGCCGAGCATGGCCCCCGGGATATCGAGGTACACGCCGCCGGGCCGCCCGCTGACCGCCGAGCGAATGGCGCGGGCCACGGCGATGCCGATGTCTTCTGCGTAATTCAGACGGTAGGCGGCCTTGCAGAACGGCTTGGCCATGGCGAGCTGGTCCATCTCCTCATAATCGCCCTGAGCGAGGTCGACGATTTCGCGCTCGGAGGAGCCGGAGATCAGGATCATCGGCCAGCAGTTGGTTGTGGCATTCGCCAGAGCCGTCAGTCCGTTCATGAAACCGGGCGCGCTGACCGTCATGCAGACGCCGGGCTTCTTCGTCAGGAAACCGGCCACGCTTGCGGCGTAGCCTGCGTGCTGCTCGTGTCGAAAGGAAATGACCCGCATCCCCTGCGCCTGCGCGTAGCGCCCCAAGTCGGTGATCGGAATACCGGGGACGTTGTAGATCGTGTTGATGTCGTTCAGCTTCAAAGCGTCGATCAACAGGTGAAACCCATCGGTCAGCGTCTCAGGCGCGCTTTCCGCACGGGCCATCAGATCGGCTTCTTTCTCTGCTATCCCCATCCTGTCCTCCCAAACAAGCTGTGGCCGTTCATCCGTCATTCGCGGCCTTTGCCGCACGCGCTTCTTCCAGTTGCGTCCATGTTTGCCGTACGTGGTCATGCAATCGCATCGTGTGGGCGCGGACGCGTTCGGATGCCAGTTCGGCGTCCCGCGCCTCCAGCGCTTCGATGATTTCCGCGTGATCCACGACCGAGCGTTGCACCCGGTCACCTTCATTCATGGCGCGCAGGCGCACGGCCTGCATGTGCACGAAAAGCCCGTCCGCCATCGTTTTCAGAAGCGTGCAGCCGGAGATTTCGAGAATGTGCTGATGGAAGCGGATGTTGTCGTCGGAGTATTCCGAGATCCGCGTGTCCAGCGCGCCTTCGTTGTACTTGGCCGCGATCTTGCGCAGACCTGCGATGTCCTGATCGGTTGCCCGTTCCGCCGCCAGTCGCGCGGCCATGCTTTCGAGCGCAGCCCAGGCCACGATCATTTCCAGAATTTCATCGAGCGACTTGCGCTGAAGGTAAACCCCCTTGCGTGGCACGACCTCAACCAGGCCGTCGCGCTCGAGCCGAGCAATCGCCTCCCGCAACGGCGTGCGCGACACGCCCAGCTGTTCCGACAGGCTGCGCTCGTCCAGCCGCAATTCCGCGTCTTCATCATAGATATCGACGCCCGCAATCGCTTCCTTGAGCCGCCCGTAGACGTGATCCTTCAAGGTGAAGTTCGTTGTGATCGGGCTTAGTTTCATCAGCAGCTCAGGGCCTAATCTCGCAGTTGCAGCGACTCTCGAGATGTTTGGTGTACCACACACATAATACAATTTCCAATCCCAAATTTTGCAGTTTTGACTCATGCACCTTTTGAACGGTACGTTAATCGGCATTTTATTTGTTTAATTTTAGATGCTTATCATACGTTTTCCTCTCGTCTAAGAGGCGCGCTCGCTTTCGCTTCTTGACGGATGCATAAGGCAGATGCTAGCTGATCATTGTTGGTATACCAGATACCAGACTAACTTGGGGAGGCGCTGATGCTACTCGCTGAATACAAATCGAAAGAGCTGCTTGCGCAGTACGGATTGACCGTTCCGCCCGGCCAGCGGGCGCGCTCGGGCGCTGAGGCAGAAGCGGCCTGCGCCGGGCTTGGAGCGAAGAAATTCGTCGTGAAAGCCCAGATCGCAGCGGGCGGACGTGGGCTTGCCGGTGGCATCAAGTTTGCAGCGACGCCTTCCTCCGT
>JBCBTR010000169.1:0-3429 GCA_039818545.1 Pseudomonadota bacterium | reverse complement strand
CTGCTGCATACGGAGCCATCGGCGCACGCCGGCTGCTGATCGATTCCAGACGCGATCTTAACTGCGGCGTATCTCCACTCGCCAGCACCGCCTTGATGGTCTTGCGCAAATCCTTCGCGCGCAGTGTGTACCCGTTGAGTACGCGCAAAGGGTAGGATCGAAGATCCATGTGCAGCTTGGCCAGCGCCCGCCAAGCGCCGCCAACAGCATAGAAACGGTCGTAACCGGCACCGGAATGAGCTGACTCCGACAAATGCTCCCCAACCAGATCGCGAACTTTGCTTTCGGAGAAGGACCCGTTGGATGACAGCGCCAGCGGCCCCACCAGATGTGTTTCACCGGCAGGTGCTTCATCGATCCCGATGGAGTGCAATTCCAGACTGGAGCCTCCAAGGTCGCCCACAAGCCCGAACGGTTTGTGAGCCCCCGCGAGCACGCCGATCGCCGACAGTCGGCCCTCAGCCTCGCCCGACAGAATTGTAAGATCCTGCCCCAACACCATTGCCGCACGCCGCGCAAAGGCTGGCCCGTTTGAGGCGTGTCGAACGGCTTCTGTCGCGACCGCCTCAATCGCCTTCACGTCAAGGCCTTGTACGATGGCCTTGAAACGCCGCAGCGCCGCCAGCGCAGCCGATACGCTCTCTTCCGAAAGTTCGCCTGTCTCGGCGAGCCCCCGGCCCAGTCCGGCCATCACCTTCTCATTGAAGTACGGCAGTGCGGCCGCCCCGTGGACGGCATAGATCACCAGCCTGACGGAATTGGACCCGATGTCGACAATCGCCGCGCGGGCCGGGTCCGGCCCCCTGCTCATTTACGCGTCCGTCGTTTCGGACTGAGCCGTGGCGGCAGCTGGACTTCGGGCACTTCACCCCGGCCGGACAGGCTTGGATTGTTCATGAAGTAGGCGTGCGCGCTGAAGCTGTTTTCATCGTCGACAGCCGTGGCGCGCTCATACTCGCCATCCTTGTTCATGATCCATGTCTGGGTGTCATCATTGAGATTGGCAACCATGATCTGGTTGAGCACCTGATTGTGCACCGTTGGATTCTCGATCGGCACGAGCGCTTCCACGCGGCGTTTCAGATTGCGCGGCATCCAGTCCGCCGAAGACATAAACACCTTCGCCTGATCGGACGGCAGCGCTGCGCCATTCGCGAAGGCCACAACGCGGGAATGCTCCAGAAAGCGCCCGACAATGCTCCGCACCTGAATATTGTCGGACAGACCTTCAACGCCGGGACGCAGGCAGCAGATACCCCGCACGACCAGCCGGATCGGAACGCCGGTCTGACTGGCCCGGTAAAGCGCATCGATCACATCCGGATCGACCAGCGAATTCATCTTCGCCCAGATGCCGCTCGGCTTTCCAGCCTTTGCCGCCTTGGCTTCAGCCTGAATCATCGAGATCAGGTCTTCCTGCATGCCGACGGGCGACATGGAAATCTTCTCAAGCGGCGGCGGCGCGTTCGGCGGCTCACGATAGGCCGTGACGAAATTGAACAGCCGGTTGGCATCCCGCCCAAACGCCGGGTCGGCGGTGAACAGCGACAGGTCGGTGTAAATGCGAGCCGTGATGGGATGGTAATTACCGGTGCCGAAATGCGTGTAGTTGCGCAGCTCGCCGCCTTCCCGGCGAACGACGAGCGAGACTTTTGCGTGGGTCTTGTAGTCGATGAAGCCGTAGACAACCTGCACGCCGGCCCGCTCCAGATCGCGGGCGAGGCGCAGATTGGCCTCTTCGTCGAACCGCGCCTTGATCTCGACCAGCGCCGTGACGTTCTTGCCATCCTCGGCGGCCTCGATCAGCGCAGCGACGACGGGTGAGTTCGTGCTGGTCCGATAAAGCGTCTGCTTGATCGCAACGACATCCGGGTCGCGCGCCGCCTGCCGGATGAACTGCACCACCACATCGAAAGCTTCGTAGGGGTGGTGAACGATAATGTCCTTCTGCCGGATCGCGGCGAAACAGTCTCCGCCCATGGCCAGAATGCGTTCCGGGTATCGCGGTTCGAATGGCGGGAACAGAAGGTCCGGGCGATCATCCACGATCAGCTGGGAGAGTTGGGCAAGGCCGAGAATGCCATCGACCGGCACTTCATCCTGCGCTTCGGCCTCGATCTCACGCAGGATCTCTTCTCGAAGAGATTTCGGCGCTGAGTCTTCGATCTTGATCCGGACGATGCGTCCTCGCCGCCGCTGCTTCAGGAGAATCTCGAAGTCCCGGATGAGGTCTTCGGCTTCTTCCTCGATCTCGATATCGCTGTCTCTGGCAATGCGGAACAGGCATTTTGCCTTGTCCTTCATGCCGGGGAACAGCATGTCGAGGAACAGCACGATGACATCTTCCAGAGCGACAAAGCGGATGCCCTGACCGGCCTTGTCCGGCAGTCTGATAAAGCGCGGGGCGAAGGTTGGCAGCGGCACAAGGCCGGTGATCGCTTCGCGTCCATCCTTGCTTTCGAGCCGGACAGCCATCGCAAAGCCAAGGTTCGGAATGAACGGGAACGGATGCGCCGGGTCCACCGCGAGGGGTGTAATGATCGGGAAGATACGGGACTCGAAATAGTCTCGGAGCCAGGTCCGCTCGGCTTTTTTCAGATCGCTAGCGGCAACGAGATGAATCCCGGCCTCGTCAAGCTCGGTGCGGAGCGCCTTCCACTGCTCCTGTTGCTCCGCCATCAGATCAGCGGCTTCCGCCTCAATGGCCGCCACCTGCTGCGCCGGCGTCAGGCCATCCTGGCTCGGGCGGATCACGCCGGCGCGTACCTGCTCGCGTAAGCCCGCATAGCGAACCATGTAGAACTCATCGAGATTGCTGGCAGAGATCGAGAGGAAGCGCAGGCGCTCCAGCAAGGGGTGCGCGGTATTGGCCGCCTCGTCGAGCACGCGGTCGTTGAATTCCAGCCATGACAGTTCGCGGTTCAGGAACCGTTTGGGATCGGTCATGCTGATCGCGGGCTTGGGTTTACTCGCCGTGGCCATTCTGGTCGTCGTCCTCGTGATCTGGTGCGTATTCGAACGCGCCCCCTGCCTCCAGCACATCTCGCGCCAAAGGGATGGTTGGTGCCCGGTTTTGGGTGCCAACCGTCTCGCTCAGCCGTGTCACATAATCTTCCAGCCCTGCATAGGATCGGCCAAGGCGAACACTCAGATAATCCAGCAATTCATCGCTGAACTTCATGAATCGACGCCGGCCGGCCGCCTTCAGGCGACCGCGGAGCATGTCTTCGTCCGGCGGCCCGATCTCCGCCAGCGGCATGGAGCGCAGGCGAGACCCTAGATCAGCGGATGAAACCCGCCAGTTCGCTGGCGTTGACCGTGCCGTGAGGAGCGCATAGCCGCCAGAGCTCGCGGCGAGATTGATCAGGGAGAGGAGATGATCCTCGTTTCGGATGGAATCCGCATTATCGATCGCCACCATGCCCGCTG
>JBCBTR010000168.1:0-3442 GCA_039818545.1 Pseudomonadota bacterium | reverse complement strand
GTGCTTGAAGACCAGAAGATTGCTCTGGTAGCAACCGTGGATGACAGACGACTGTCCTCCGGCGAAAAACAACGTTCGAAAACCATCCGAATGGATGCGGGAGAAGCCGCTGGGCAAGGCCCTGCGGGAGAAGTATCAGGCCGTTCAAGACGAGGAAGTTCCGCAGCGCCTGCTGGATACGATCGAACGGATTCGTCAGGCCGAGACGGCGAAGAAGAAAAAGTGACCCATGACAACTGGTCTTTCGCCGATGAGCTCGAAGCGCTTATTCCGCAATTGCGCGCGTTTTCTCGCAGCCTTTGCAAGCAACACATTCTCGCAGACGATCTGGTTCAGGATACCTGCCTGAAAGCCTGGTCACGGGTTGATCAGTATGATCGCAGCCGGGAACTTCGCCCGTGGCTGTTTCAGATCCTGCGCAACGAATTCTACCAGCACAAACGCAAGAACTGGCGCCTCGTGGACACCGAGATAGAGCCACTGATGGCGGCGATGTCCGTCGATGCGACACAGGACCATATCATTGATGCGGGAATTGCGATCCGTGCGCTCGATGTCCTATCCCGCGATCAGCGCGATGCGTTCGTGCTCGTCATCGCCGGTGGCTTTACCTATGAAGAAGCCGGCGAGATCTGCGATTGTGCCTCCGGCACGATCAAGAGCCGTGTGAACCGGGCCCGCAAGCGGATCCTGTCCTCCATGGAAAGCTCTGACGATTGGCCGGAAGCGGATGGCTCTGCGAGCTTTGATGTCCTTCTCGATGAGATCGACAAGCTTTGCAGTGACGGGAGCGCTGCAGCCTAAGCGCGAATCGCGACACAGTTGCGAATGATCATGCCAACCGGAATCCGCTAAATGCCTGACACTGCCGGTTTGCGCCGCAAGCTTGCAAACATCCTGTCCCAGACCCCGGGGCGGGCCATGGCGATTGATCCGGACACATCACAGCTCCTGCAATTCAACGATCAGGCCGAGGTCTGGCTGAAGACGGCCTTCGTCGACATGCCCTGGAATCTCGAGCTCGTTGGCGACACAGCGATGGCGCTTCCGGACGGCACCAAGGCCCCTGTCGAGATCATCCATCCGGCCGATCCTGAGGCTGGATACCTGCTTGTCGTACCGACCGGCGAGGATAGCGAGCCCGCCTCCTTCGACCAGATCCGCGACGACGAAGCCTTGTTCCGGACGACCTTTGAGAGTGCCAATGTGGGGATTGCTCATATTGGCGCGGATGGCAGCTGGCTTCGGGTCAATGACGCGATCTGTGCGTCCCTCGGCTATACGCGTGCAGAGTTTCTGGAGATGACCTTTCAGGACATCACCCATCCCGATGATCTGGAGGCGGACCTCGATCTTCTCGACGAGCTGGTGGCTGGCAATATCCGCACCTACTCGATGGATAAGCGCTACATCGACAAGTCCGGCCACGTGGTCTGGGCAAACCTGACCGTCGCTGCTCAGCGAAGGCCCGATGGCGGCATCAGCCACTTCATATCCATAATTATCGACATCTCCGAGCGAAAAGCCGCAGAGCAAATGCGAGAGCATCTGGCCCGGGAGCTTGCCCACCGCTCCAAGAACCTGCTCACCGTGATCCAGTCCGTTGCGGAGCTGATGGTGCCGACGGTGAATTCGGTCGAAGAGTTCAGCGAACGCCTGGCGGACCGCATGCAGGCCATTGCCCGCTCAAATGATCTCATGCTGGCGCACTCGGTGTCTGCCGCCGCCCTGCGCGAAGTCGTGTCCCTGCACATGGCACCGTTCGCGATGGAGCAGAGCGGGCGGATTGTCATGGAAGGTCAGGATATTCGGGTGTCCAATCACGCCGTTCAGGGGATTGGGCTGGCTCTCTTTGAACTCGCCACCAACGCGCTCAAACATGGCGCGCTCAGCAACGAGACAGGCAAGATCCAGATCGTCTGGGGCCAGAACACGACAGATGAAGCAGACTGGTTCATCAGCTGGACAGAACGCGATGGCCCGGCCGTTTCAGCGCCAGAGCATCAAGGCTTCGGATCGGATGTTCTGACGGCGATCGCGCCGGCCTTTTTCGGAGCCACGGCTGAACTGTCCTTCGATCAGGCCGGCGTTCAATGGCAGATGACGGTGCCCCGCACCCATGTTCGCAGTTGAGCTGACTTAACGCCCGCAGGCGGCAAGCGCCCGGTCGTCCGCCTCCAGTGCGTCGGCCACAAGATACGGCTCATCGGTCGCCAGCAGGACGAGGCCATCTTCGACCAGCCGTACATATTCCGAGAGATCCCCATCGGCGATGTATCTGTCATCGAGGCGCTCACCGCGACGGCCGAGTGTCCCGAAGGCTGATTCAACGCCTTCGCGCGCATTGCGGCTCCATGCGGCGGCATTCGGCTCGCGCGTCCCGGTCCAGGCAATCAGCCGCGTGGGGTCAACGCCTGCCGCTTCAAGCGCGCCGATGTCCCGTCCGCCGCGGGCGGAAGCGGTCATCATCAGGTCCGGGGCGAGCCGGGCAATCTCTTCGGCTTCGCGGTCATTATAGGAGATCATGATTACATGATCTTCCGCCTCGGCTGCGCGTACACTGGAGATGATGTTGCGGAAGCTTGTCGTCGGCTTGCGGTCGAGCTCGACGATGGCACCTGTGTTTCTGGCCCAGAGCAGGACATCGCTCAGCCGGGGCGGGGACGCTTCGGTCACCTGTGCCTCATTGTCGATCAGGCGAAGCCCCGAAATCTCGCTCCAGTCGGTGTCGGCCACTGCGCCGCGCCCTGTCGTTGTCCGCCCCAGCGACCGGTCATGCATGAGAAACAGCACGCCATCCCGGCTTTCGGCGACGTCGATCTCGAACACCGTAATCCCGTTGTCGAAGCCATATCGCAGGGTCTCAAGTGCATTCTCGGCATAGCCCGGGGCTGGGCCTGCCCGGTGCGAGGCAATAAGAACGCCTCCGGCTTCGCGCACGCAGTCGAAATAGGCGGGCAGGGCGGCGCGGGCACCGTATTCGCCGTCTTCACGCTCTGCCGCAGACGCGTCGGGACCGGCCTGCTCGCCTGCGCAGGCAGACAGGAAGAGGCCAAGGCTCAGCATGGAGGCCGTCAGGGCATGTGTCATGGGAACTTCTCCGTCAACTTGCCCGGCCTGCTTAGCCCGAATAGATGTAACCGCAACGACTAAACATGCACGGGCGCGGCCCCGTGCCCTTGGAGGAAAAAGATATGCAGGGAATCATGCAGGACTGGCCGCTCACGGTCGACAAAATCCTGGAACACGCACGGCTTCAGAATGCGGACCGTGAGATCATCACGCGCCGGGTCGAGGGCAATATCGTGCGCACCACCTATGGAGAACTCTACGACGTCTCCAAACAGGTCTCCAACGCGCTGAAGGATGCGGCCATGTGGCGGGCCGAGTTCCAGCCGAGCGTCGCAACGCGATCACCAAGGCCAATGCCCTCATCCTTCAG
>JBCBTR010000167.1:0-3501 GCA_039818545.1 Pseudomonadota bacterium | reverse complement strand
CATGCTAACTGACCCGTAAAGGCTTCGTTAACCACCATTTACCGCATCCCGGCCCGTCCGGCGAGCCGAAACAGGGTCAAATCTCATCAGCGCCCTTCGGGTTGCGTCGCCGGCGGATCAGCCACATCACGCCGCGCAAATCCGAAAGCGCCGCCCAGAGCCGGCCGAGATTGGTGTATTTGGAGGCTCCGGTACCGCGCTCGCGGTGGTTCACGTCGCGAAATTCGACGCCAAACCCTTCCGCGCCCATCAAAGCCGGCATGTAGCGGTGCATGTGATCGAAATAGGGGAGAAGAAGATAAGCCTCTCGCTGCATCACCTTGATGCCGCAGCCACTGTCTACGCAATCATCCTTCAAAAGGCGCTTGCGAATGCCATTGCCAACGCGGCTGCCAAAACGCTTCCAGGCGGTGTCTTTCCGGTTCGCGCGCCGGCCCATCACCATTTTCAGGTCAGCAGGCGCGTCCGCGCGGGTCAGGGCCCGATAAAGCGCGGGAAGGTCAGCCGGGTCATTCTGCCCGTCGCCGTCGAGTGTCCCGACAATCGCCCCGTTTGCCGCGAGAACGCCGGTGCGAATTCCACGGGACTGGCCGGCATTGGAGCGGTGGCTGAGCACACGCAGTTGTGGGTGGGTTGCCTTCAGCTCTGCGAGTTCAGCCCTTGTGTCGTCGGTCGAGGCATCGTCGACAAAGATCATCTCATAGCTGCGCCCATCGAGCGCAGCTGCGATCTCGCCGGCCAGCGGGCCGACATTTCCGGCTTCATTGTGAACCGGCACGACGACAGAGAATTCGAGGGACTGGGTCAAGGCTATGCTCCGATGAACGGCCTCCCTTACTCAAATACGCGAGAAGGCGAAACCTTGGTCTGCTGACGGTCTGCAGCGCAGCGAACTTCGCAAGAGACATCGTCCTCGACCCGCGATAAACGGAAACCATGGAATTTCTTGATCGCATCTCGGTCGGCTGGAAAGCTTGGGCGCTCCTGTTTCTGATCACGTTCACGGCTGCTGCGCCGGGTGTTTTTTCCCTGCCGGCGCTGGATCGCGATGAAAGCCGCTTTGCGCAGGCCTCCAAGCAAATGCTGGAGACCGAGGACTATATCCGCATCCGGTATCAGGATGAGCTGCGCAACAAGAAACCCGCCGGCATTCACTGGCTGCAGGCGGGATCATCGGCCCTGCTGGGTGAAGGCGACCGCACCGACATCTGGACCTATCGCGTGCCGAGCTGGATTGGCGCGGCGCTGGCAGCGATGGCGGCCTTCTGGTGCGGGACCATCCTGATCGGGCGACGCGCGGCGTTTATCGGCGCGGCCTTGTTTGGGTCGACGCTGCTGCTGACGTCGGAAGCGCATATCTCAAAGACAGACGGCGTCCTCGTCTTCCTGACAACGCTCGGCATGGGCGCGCTGGCGCGGCTCTATATCCGGCAGGACAATGACAGGAAGATCGCCATCCTGTTCTGGGCGGCGATGGGGCTGGGTTTCCTGATCAAGGGACCTGTTACGCCAATGGTGGCGGTGTTTGCCATGGCGGTGCTTTACGTCTGGGACAGCCGGAACTGGGAGTGGATGAAAGTCCTGCTCTGGTGGCCGGGGCCTTTGCTTTTCGTGCTGCTTGTCCTGCCATGGTTCATCTGGATTCAGCTCGCCACGGACGGGCAATATGTTCAGGGCGCGGTCGGCAAGGATCTGAAAGACAAGCTCGTCTCTGCCTCTGAAGGTCATGGCGGCCTGCCGGGTTATCATTTGCTGCACATTCCGGCCTGGTTCTTCCCCGGGTCGCTGCTTTTCATCCCGATGATCGTGCTCACCTGGAAAGAGTTGCGCTCGCGCGCCTTCAATCTGCGCCAGTCGATCACCTCACTCGATGAGGTCTCGCGCGGCCCGCTGATGCATGATGGCAAAGATGATGTCATTCAGGGCCTCAAATTCCTTGTAGCCTGGGCTGTGCCGACCTGGATTTTCTTCGAACTGCTGCTGACCAAGCTGAGCCACTACATCCTGCCAGCCTACCCCGCCTTTGCTCTGCTCTGCGGCTATGCGGCGCTGCAGATGATGTCAGGTGCACGGGCGCCCGTTTCACGCTGGACGTCTCTTATTCTTTTTGCGCTCGGCGGCGGCGCGTTGCTGGCGATTTCCTATCCGGGGCTTGATCATCTGCTGATGGCTGACGCCGCCTCCGATTTCAAAACTGTCGCGCCCGAGGTCGTCTTGGAAAGCTGGAGCGGGGCGCTGTCCTATCCGCTTTGGCTCTGGGGCATCGGCCTCGCGCTGACGCTCGCGGCGATGGCGGCCTTCGCGGTTCGCCGGATCGGGCAGGCGGTTCTTCTCGGTGTGCTTGCAAGCGTTATCATCGGCTGGCATGCGCGCGCTGTCTTCATCCCGAGCCAGCTTTGGGTTCAGCCGACGGTGACCGCGCAGATGGCGCTCGCCGAAGCCTGCGGCATTCCCGGACAGCAATGCTCAGACGGCTTAGTTGGCCCGGACCGGGTTCAGGCGGTCGGGTATGCTGAGCCGAGCTATGTGATGACGCTCGGCACACAGAACCTGCATCCACCAGAGACGGTTGTGGCTTTGCCGGGAGAGGACGCTGCCTATCCAGCGGTCTTCCTGCTCAACATGGAAGATGAAGCCGGCCAGCAGGCGTTGGAGACTCTGACCGCTGAGGCGCAGGTGCAGGGGCGTTGCATTATCCAGACGAACCCGCGCTATGCGCTCAATTATTCGAATGGCGATCCGGTCGCGTTTGTCGGCTTCAGAGTCGACGCCGAACCGTGTCCGGCCGGCGTCGAGGGATAAGCCGAAGCGTTACGCCGAGCCTGCGAGTTTCAGGAACCGGTTGCGCAGGTCGCGATCGGTCTTGAAGACGCCCGTAAACTGCGTGGTCACCGTGGTGACGTCCTTGTGGTGGACGCCGCGGGTGGACATGCACTGATGCTCGGCATCGATCAGAACGGCTGTGCCCATTGGCGCAAGGCTTTCCGTGATCGCATCGCAGATTTGCGCGGTCATGGTTTCCTGCGTCTGCAGGCGCTTGGAGAAGATCTCGACCACGCGTGCGAGCTTTGAAATGCCAACGACTGATGCCGTTGGCATGTAAGCGACGAACGCCTTGCCGAGAAACGGGGCCATGTGGTGCTCGCAGTGGCTTTCGACGTCGATGTTCTTGAGCATGACAATATCGTCATAGCCCTGCACATCATCGAAGGTGCGCGAGAGGTATTTGACAGGGTCTTCCGCATAGCCGGAAAACCATTCCTTGTAGGCGTTCACCACGCGCTTGGGCGTGTCGAGCAGGCCCTCACGAGCCGGGTCGTCACCGGCCCAGGCGATCAGGGTGCGCACGGCTTCTTCAGCTTGCTCCTGCGTCGGGCGTTCTACGCTATCCGCGCGCTCGGTCATTTCTTTCGTCTCTTCAGACGTCACAGCATCCATAGCCATATCTCTTAGTCCTTCGACTGAGGGACGGGGGTCGAGCCGAGGATGATCAGGAGCCGT
>JBCBTR010000166.1:0-3581 GCA_039818545.1 Pseudomonadota bacterium | reverse complement strand
CAGGAAAGACGCCCGAGCCATGCGGACTTTGGTCAGGTTGGGATCGAAGCCGAAAATCTCGCAGGCGAGGTCTTCGCGCATCAGCGCCGCCATCGCCTCGCCGCAGGCATCGCGCGTGTCGAACTCGTAGCTCGCCCAGTCTTCGTGTTCGGGGGCGGGGATGAGGCGGAAGGTGATCTCTGCCTTGTAGCCGAGTGCGCCACCATCGCCGACGAAGAGGCCCGTCAGGTCTGGTCCATAGTGTCGCCAGAACGGTTTGCCGTTTGCGGTGCCGCCCGTCCCGGTGCGCACAAGCGTGCCGTCAGCAAGCACAACGGCCACGGACAGAACGCTGTCGCCCGTCGAGCCATATTTGCCGGCTCCGAAGAAGGCATTGTTCTGAGACAGGCCCCCGCCAATCGTTGAGGTCAGCCCGGAAAGCGGTCCCCAGAAGGGGGTGCGCACGCCTTTGGCTTTGACGGCTTCATGAAGCGTTGCCCACGTGCACCCGGCTTCCACCGTGACGTACATATCGTCTGTGTTGACCTCGACGACCTTGTCGAGCTTTGACAGATCCAGCATGCCGACGCCGTCGCGGTCTGGCGCGTAAGCCTTCGTGTACGACATGCCACCGCCGCGCGGATTGAGGGGAACACCGCGCTCATAAGCGGCGCGAACCGTCGCCTGTAACTGATCGACCGTCTCTGGCACGGCCACGAAATCAGCCGCATGCCCTTTCGCCCAGATGTCCTGGCTCATCAGTTCGATCGTCGCCGGATCGTCTTTCAATCCATCTGCACCAAGCACCTGCTTGAGGACAGAGGCGAGTTCGGTCGTTGCCGGGGAGATGTCGTCTGGCATGGCTTATTAGGCTCCGTTGAACAGGGCGGGCTGAAGCCCGACAAAGGCGGCGGACACGATGAGCGCCCAGATTATCATAACAAGCGGCCGGGCGCGCTTCAGCGTTGTCGCGAGCGCAGCTTCGGCCTCAGCCGGCTCGCTGCCAGCCAATCCGACGAGAGCAGGTCCAAGCGGTTTTAGAACGATGCGGATCATCAGTCCCGTGAAAATCGCTGCCGCGAGCAGGAGGAACTTCACGGCAAGAAAGGCCGGCAGGGCAAGTGACCCCGAGAATGCGCCAAGCGCCGCGCCGGCAAGGGCCGCGATAGCCAACCAGCGAACGACCGTATCGACCATCTTCATCCAGCCGCCCGCGCCATGATTGAGATGCAGCGCCCAGGCGAGCGCCAGCCAGACCAGCCCTAAGGCGAGCGCGGCCCATCCCCAGACTGGCGATCCGCCAATCCAACCCGTGGATTGCGCCAAGAGGAAACCCGTCGGGAAAGCAAGGATCAGTGCGGTGCGCGGGGCCATGTCCACATCATTGACGATCTTGGCGGCAAAGAGCCGGCGATCGGTTGGAACATCAGGGGCCGTCAGGAACCGGCTGGCGTAAAACGCACCTAGGTCGCCGCCCAGCCAATAGACCAGCACGAGGATGTGCAGCAGCGTGAATATCGCAAGATCCATTCCGGGGGCCCGCCTTCTTCCGGAAAAGATATATCATTTAAAGCGCGCTTGGCGAGAGCGGCGTTTCGACACCTAGTTGGTCTCTGTCCAGTCCTCGTCGGCATCCCGCGTCAGGCGCATATGATACTGGAACCGGTCGGCGCGGTAATGCGCGGTAATATCCTGCACGGGGCGTCCCTCGGCATCGCGCATGACCCGGTGAATCCGGAGCAGGGGCGAGCCGGGCGTCACGCCCAGCACGGAGGCCACAGCCGCCTCTGCCGCGATCGCCGTGATGGTCTGTTCGGCTTCCTTTGGCGCGTGGCCGGCTTTCTCCAGCAGGGTGATGAGCGACTCCGTCGCGAGCTCATCGTCTGAATATCCTTTGGCGACGTCCGCCGGGATACAGGTGATGAGATAGGAAAACGGCTCACCCTCCAGCTTCCGCAAGCGGACGATACGCTGGACTTTCGCACGGCCTTTCAGCTCCAGCGCTTCGGCGGTTTCCGGGTCCGGCGTAATCGTGGCGCAGTCGAGCAGGTTCACTTCGGTGTCGAGCCCCATCCGCGTGAGGCCATCGATCAGCGTGCTGAAACTGCCTTTCACGGTCGGGGCGGCGGCGTCGAAGACAACCACCGTGCCACGTCCACGATGGCGACGCACAAGGCCTGACGTCGCCAGCTCATTCATCGCGCGTTTGACCGTGATTCGGGACACACCGAGCCGTTCCGTCAGCTCCTGCTCGGCGGGAAGACGGGCATTTGCAGGGACCGCACCTGAGATGATCTGCTCGCGCAGCAGCGCATAGATTTGCTGATAGAGCGGGGAATCGGCCGTGTCGTCGATCTGGTCGGCACTGATATCGAGGGCAACATCTGAGAGCATTCGCTCGGGCTCCGTTTTGACCGGCCACATAAGGCGCGGCTATCTAGCGACAGGATACACGCTCCCGTCAGGAGGCCAATCATGGCTCTAGCCTATTCCGCGCTTGCTTTGCAGACCTTGTGCCGCGCGGTGAACCGTCTTGAAGGTGATGAGGCGCATGCCGCCATCGCCGATAACATCGCCCGCATCGGTGGTCAGATCGTCAACGCCAAGCGGTTTCTGGGCGCGGATATGAAGCTCGTTGTACTCCCTGAATACGCTGTCACCAGTTTTCCATGGGGCGAAGACGCGGCGGCCTGGCGCGAAAAAGCCGCCTTCGAAATCGATGGCCCCGAATATGAGGCGTTTGCGAAAATCGCGAATGAGGCCGGCGTGTTCATCGCGGGCAACCACTATGAGCGCGACCCGCATTTCCCGGAACTTTATTTTCAGGCATCCACCGTGATCGCCCCATCTGGCGAGACTGTCCTTCGCTATCGGCGATTGATCTCAATGTTCGCGCCATCCCCCTTCGATGTCTGGGATGCCTATCTGGAGGCCTATGGCGAAGCGGCGGTTTTCCCCGTTGCAGACACTGAGATTGGGCGTTTGTCTGCCATCGCGTCGGAAGAAATCCTCTATCCGGAAATCGCCCGCATCCATGCGAGCCGCGGGGCAGAAGTTTTCGTGCATTCTTCCAGCGAAGTGTCGAGCCCGGACCCAACGCCAAAGTCGATCACACGCCGGGCAAGGGCGGTGGAGAATATGGCCTACATCGTTTCTGCGAATTCCGGCGGGCTGACAGGCATCGATATCCCTGAAAACTCGACCGATGGCGGGTCGGAAATCGTTGGCTACAAGGGGCACATTCTGGCGAAGGCCGGTCCCGGCGAGTCGATCAACGCCGTCTCTGAAATAGACATCGATGCGCTGCGCCGTTATCGCCGCCGTCCGGGCATGGGCAATCTGCTCTCCCGGCATCCGATGGAGCTTTGGGCCGGAGCCTATCAGGGGGCGAGCGCGGCTGAGCGAAATGGTCTCGGTGATGGCCAGTCCACACCCGCCCGCGCCTTCTATGTCGATCGCCAGCGGCGCGTAATCGACAAGCTGGACAAGGCCGGCCTGATCTGAAATCGGGCCATGTCTCTGACAGTTTCCGTGACGGTTTTGTGAAAACAGCAGTTCGCTTGAAGGAATCGGCGTGACTCGTGTCAAAACCGGCGCGATAT
>JBCBTR010000165.1:0-3622 GCA_039818545.1 Pseudomonadota bacterium | reverse complement strand
CTTCAAGGCCCTTGTCCTGACCGGCTTTGAAGCCGGCCTGACGCGCCGGGGCCTGGCCCTGACCGGCGGGCAGACAGTTGCCCATGATGATCTCGTCCGCCTCGTCTTCGCCGAGTTTGGCTTCCTCGACGGCGGCTTTCACCGCAATCGCGCCAAGTTCATTTGCCGAGAAAGATGAGAGGTCGCCCAGCAGCCCTCCCATTGGTGTGCGTGCCATACCGACGATGACGACTGGATCCTGATCTGCCATGTGAAACTCCTGCCCAATAGTTTTTGTTGCGTTTGCGAACACATGGGGGGCCATAGCCTGTCAGGTCAAGGGTCATCCGGGTAGGGCGGCCTCGATGTCAGCGACAAGTTCTGCGTCAGCGGGCTTGGTCGCGGATGGGTAGGCTTTCAGGAAGCGCCCATCTGGCCCGACGAGGACTTTATGAAAGTTCCATGTCGGCTCAGCCGTTTCGCCCAGCGCATCTGCTGCCGCATTCCAGAAGGCGTGACGCCCCGAACCGGAGGCGTGGACCTTCGATGTCAGAGGAAACGTGACGCCATAATTGATCTCGCAGAAGGTTTTCACCTCCGCCTCAGCCCCCGGCTCCTGACCGCCGAAATCATTGGATGGCGCGCCAAGAACGACGAGGCCCTTATCTGCGAAGGTCTCATGCAGGTCCTGCAGGCCAGCATACTGAGGTGTGTACCCGCAGCGCGAGGCTGTGTTCACGACCAGCACAGCTTTGCCGGCATAGCCGGACAGAGGCATGGGCGCGCCGTCGATTGAGGTAAAGTCGATCTGATGCGCGGTCTGCGTAGTCACCGGCGTCTCCATTTTTGTTGCAACGGGTGTTTCAGCTTCACCGGCGCAGGCCGAGAGCATCAGAAATGCGAGTGCTGTGAGTCTCATAGTCATCGATCTAGACTGCTGCGGCGAGGCGGCAATCTCACCTCACGCGTTGCGGGGCCTCGACATCGAAGCGGACGGCACGTTCCACGATACGGGTCAGCTCATTATCGATCTCGTCGGGGCTGCGTATCTTCACATGGCGCATCGCCTTGCCGGTGCCCTCAATGCGATGGGGAAACTCGACCGCAAGACGCGCGCCTGACCAGAACTGCACATTGCATCGATCAGAGTGGGCGATAATTGACATGACCCGCTCATTGCCAAACCAGCACGGGAAGCCCCATGCCGGTTTAACAGTGAGATCGGGCCAGTTCGCCGTGAAAAGGTCTCGCAGCTGTCCGGCAATGATTGCCGGCTGCCCGGACAGGTTCCGGAAGTAAGTCTCGACCTTGTCTTCGGCCGGCATGATTACTTCTTCTTGGTCGACTTCGGCTCGGCCACTTCGAACGTCATCATGAGATTGACGCGGTATTTGTCGATCTTGCCGTTCTTGATCGTGGTCGACATGTTGTTGACGTTGCAGGAGGCGAGGCCTTTCACCGTTTTGGTGAAGCGCGCCACGGCTGTCTCGATTGCATGTTCGAAGCTTTTCGAGGACTCGGCGAGGATCTGCTCTGATTTCATGATGGCCATCGGGTTTCTCCCTTTAAGTTTACGTTGGGAGAAGTGAAGCGCGAAAGCAAACCAAACGCAAACGGTGATCTCAGGACTGCCGGACCATGCTGGAATCAAAAAGGGCGGTCCTTTCGAGAATCGCCCTCTGTTTGAGATGCCTACCAGATGCGAATGCGCTCATCCGGCGGCAGGTAGAGCGCATCGTCTTCAGTGACCCCGAATGCCTCATACCATTCGTCGAAATTCCGCACGACACCGTTGACCCGGTAATAGGGCGGGGAGTGCGGTCCACGGACGAGCTGCTGACGCAGGGCCTCGTCGCGATACTTGTTTCTCCAGACCTGGCCCCAGGCCATAAAGAAACGCTGATCACCGGTCAGCCCATCGAGAACCGGGGCCTGTTCATCCTCGCTGACCTCACCATCGCCATTGGTGTCGAGCGAGATCTGATAGGCGCGATAGGACATGGACAGACCGCCGAGATCACCGATGTTCTCGCCGAGCCCCAACTGGCCGTTCACGCATGTCTCGCCATCATCAAGCGGGCAGAAATCATTGTACTGAGCAACAAGAGCCCCGGTCAGGTCTTCGAAGGCGGCGCGGTCTTCATCCGTCCACCAGTTGCGCAGGACGCCGTCGCCATCCGAGCGCGAGCCCTGATCGTCAAAGCCGTGGCCGATCTCATGGCCGATCACACCGCCGATCGCGCCGTAGTTCACGGCAGGATCAGCATCAATGTTGAAGAAGGGGGGCTGTAGAATGGCCGCCGGGAAGACAATCTCGTTGCGGTTCGGGCTGTAATAGGCGTTCACCGTTTGCGGCAGCATGAACCATTCGGTCTTGTCGATGGGCTCTCCGAGCTGGCTGATCATGTCCCGCCAGGCCCAGTCGCTGGCCGCCATCATATTGTCCAGTGCGCCATCGGTCAGCGTCAGGGAGTCGAAGGTCTCAAACTTCTCCGTGTAGCCGATCTTGGGCGTGAACTTGGACAGTTTCTCGCGCGCCTCGGGCTTGGTCTCGTCGCTCATCCACTCAATGTCGCTGAGGTTTTCAGACATGGCCTTGCGCAGGTTCGCAACGAGTTCATCCATGGCCGCCTTGTTCTCGGGCGGGAAATGCCGCTCGGCGTAGACCTTTCCAACGGCCTCGCCGATTGCGCCCTCAACGGCCGCAACCCCGCGCTTCCAGCGCTCTCTTTGTTCTTCCTGTCCGCGCAGGGTCTTGCCGTAGAATTCGAAGGTTGCGTTATCGATGTCCGACGGCAGGACGGCGGAATGATCCGACAGGAAGTGCGCATAGAGATAGGCGCGCCATGTGTTGAGGTCTGCCGTGTTGGCGATTTCGGCGAGCGTCGCCATACCGCCGCCTGAGATCTTGGACAGCTGGTCTTCGGTGAGCCCGTTCTCTTCGACTTCTTCTTCGGTCGGTGTCAGCTGGCGGACAACGAATGCGTCCTGGTCGGCGACACCGATCTCGGAGAGCAAGGTGTCCAGTGGAAAGTCACCTGCAAGTTCGAGGAGCTCGTCGCGGGTCAGCTTGTTGTAGGTGAGGTTGCGGTTCCGCCCGACCGTGCGGTCCCAGTGGGCCTGTGCGATCATGGTCTCCAGCCTGTAGACACTGTCTGCCGTCTGGGCGGGATCTTCATAGCCCACCTTCTCAAGCAGGAAGGCGAGATAGGCTTTGTAAGCGGTCCGGATTTCCTCGTTTTTCTCATTGTCGACGAGGTAGTAGTCGCGATCGGGCAGGCCGAGGCCGCCCTGATTGATGTAGAAGATGTACTCATCGGTCTTCTTGGAATCGACATCCACCCAGCCCCCGAAAGGCGCTGCGAAGCCAACCTGCCCGAACAGGCGCGCCAGATCTTCGCGCGTTTCCATGGCGCGGATTTTCGCAAAGTAGGGGTCTGCCGATGCAAGGCCCGCAGCTTCAATCGCCTCTTCATCCATGAAGGCGTTGAAATAGGCGGCGACCTTTCCTTCGAGCGTGGCCGGGTCCGGTTCAGCAGCTGCCAGATCTTCAATGATGTGGCGCACGCGCTGCTCGGACTTTTCAGCGAGCAGCGTGAAGGAGCCGTAGCGGGAGCGGTCTGCGGGTATCTCGAATGTATCG
>JBCBTR010000164.1:0-3720 GCA_039818545.1 Pseudomonadota bacterium | reverse complement strand
TGCCCGTCGAGGGTGACGCAGGTGGAGAGATTGGAAGAGAGAAGAAGAACAGCCCTGAGCCGTTCTCGGCTAGCTCGCCTCGAACCATGTGAGCCGGCCGCCCAAAGCGCGACCCGGCGATACGGAAGCAAACAAAAATGACCAGACGGCCTGTAAGCCGGGTTCTGTTCCCCCTCTTGCGAGGGTTCGGCAACCATTCCTCTGGACGCCGGATTGCTCCGACGTCTCAAGCGACACACCCGGGGCGCGAGCCAAAGACAGCTCATGCGCGCCCCCTATTCGGTCTTGCTCCAGGCGGGGCTTGCCATGCGGCCCCTGTCTCCAGCGGCCCGGTGCGCTCTTACCGCACCCTTTCACCCTTACCTTCCTTACGGAAGGCGGTCTGCTCTCTGTGGCGCTTTCCCTCGGCTCGCGCCGGGCGGGAGTTACCCGCCGCCCTGTCTCCATGGAGCCCGGACTTTCCTCGACCATCCCGAAGGATGCCCGCAGCTGCCCGGCCGTCTGGTCATGCGGCGCTATATAGCCGATACGCGCGAAACGATACAGACTGAACCATATGCGTCTCTTCTGGCCCTCAATCGACGACCTTCCGCTGCCGGCCCCATTGAGGGTTTGGGTGGTCCGCCCCGCCTGGCGGGCGATCAAACGCCTGTCTGCGCCTGAGATCAGAATTGTCACAGGAGGCATTGCCTTCTACGCGCTGCTGTCTGTGTTCCCGCTGGTCTATCTGACGCTGACCCTGCTCTTTGCGCTATTGCCGGCGGATCTGAGCAACACACTGGCAAACACCATCGATCAGGTGCTCGTCTCGGCCGTCGCACCGCTCTCGCAGACAGACCTTGAGACCATTCGCGAAGCCACGCCGCAGGGCCTCACGTTCAGGGCGCTCATTGCCGTCCTGTTCGTCCTCTACACAGCGACCTCCGGTGCCAAAGCCGCGATTACCGGCCTTCGCATGGTCACCGGCTCGGAGCGGCGGTCAAACGTGATCCGGTTTCAGGGCGTCTCCATCCTGATGACGGCGCTGCTTATCCTGACTGTCTGGCTGCTCGGCACGATGCAGCTCATCCTTGCCTTCATCGCCTCGTCAGAGGGCTACATCGCCTTCGAACTCGCCGCAGACCTCTCCTCCATGGCCTCGCGCCTCTGGATCGGAAAATTCATCGCAGCCTTTGCCGTGTTCTATCTGATCATTGGGGTGTCCCTGCACGGTCGCCTCAGCGGAAATCGCGCCAAGGTGCTTGGGTCTGCCACCGGGGCCGCAGCTTGGGTCGGCGTGACCTGGGCCTATTCGATCTATCTGAGCTTCACGGTGCTCGACACGTTCTACGGGGCCCTCGCCTCCGTCATCCTCGGCCTTGTCTGGCTCGCGCTCAGCGTCTCATCGTTGCTGCTGGGGGCCGCGCTCAGCGTCGAATGGGCAGCTTTGCTGAAAGAACGGATCGCTCAGACAGAGGAGCCTGAAGACGCATAAAGCGACCGGACCGCCTCAACCAGCGCAGCGGTCTTCAGGTCGACAAGCCCGGAGATGCGATCCTGCACGAAGCGCCGCTGAAACGCGCGGACGACCGTCATGGTCTGCGCATCGAGTTTTCCGGTGAGGGCAATCCCATAGCCGATCTCGGCAAACGCCTTTTGCAGCCGCTCAACGGCGGCACCGTCATCGCCGGCCTCAACGCCCTTCCCCATCAACCCATCGGGATCGGGCTGGGCGGGCCATACGCCGACGCCTGCCTTCGCAAAGTGCTCCCACGGGAAGTGCTCCCCCGGATCGGTCTTGCGGGCCGGCGCAATATCGGAGTGACCAACAATCCGGCTTTGAGGAATGTCATGGCGTTTCAGGATAGATTTACAGAGCGCGAGAACGGCTTCGACCTGCTCTTCCGGATAAGCTGGCAACGTGCCGTCAGCGGCCAGAAAGTCGTGCCCGCCATTCACGATCTCAATGCCGATGGAACGCGAATTGAGATCATCATCGCCCTGCCAACTCCCGGCACCGGCATGCCAGGCGCGCAGGGATTCCGGCACCATGCGAACGACCTCGCCATTCTCGAAGACAAGATAATGCGATGAGACTTTCGCCTCGGGATCACGCAGCCGGTCCAGCGCCAGAGCCCCGTTCTCCATTCCGGTGTAATGCAACACCAACGTATTCACCGGATGCTTGCGCTCGTCGAAATTCGGGCTTGGCGCGTCCTGTATGTCCATTAGCTTGGCCCTCCCATCTTCTTGCCAAATCCGGCTTCCGGTAGCGATTTGTTTGGCCGGGCCGCGATGACGAACACGCCGCCCAGCGAAATCGCCGCGCCGACGACCAGATTTATCGTCAGTGTCTCTCCAAGCAAGACCACGCCAAACACAACGCCCCAGACCGGGGTCATCAGGGTGAGTGGAGACAGCATCGATACATCATACTTCTTGAGCAGCGAGTAGAAGCCGCCATGACCGAAAATCGAGACGCCAACGACGGCAAACAGCGTGGCCGCATAAACCCAAAGCCCACCGCTGAGGAACTGCCCGAGCTGAGGCCCCTCCACCACGAAGGAGAGCAAAAACAGCGGCAGGAACGAGAACAGCCCGATCCATGCCTGAAGCGGCATCGCCGCCATCGGAGCCATCCGTTTCATCAGGATGCCGCCAATGGATCCGATAAAAGCGGACGCCACGATGTAGAGCAGCCCAATCGAGATCGTGAAGCTTGCCGGGTCCACCGCGATCAGCATCACGCCCGCAAAGGCCAGCATGATGCCCAGCCCCCGCCGCCAGCCAATGGTTTCCCCCAGAAAGGCCATGCTCATCAGCGTCGAAAACGGCACGCCGAGTTGGCCGACCACGGAGACGGCGCTCGCCTCAGCGTTCGCCAGCCCCATAAACAGCAAAGCAAAGTGCGCCGCGCCCATGCACATGGAAATCAGGAAGATCATCGGCAAGTTTTGCGGGATTGGCCGGAGGAACGGGATCAGCAGAACAGCGATCCCCATGAAGCGGATCGCGGCGAAGAAGATCGGCGCCACGCCAGCATCGGCCACGACCCAGCGCGTTACGACGATGTTCAGCCCCCATACGAGGCAGACAAAGAAAAGAAGCGTGAAATCGCGAAACGTCATTGTCGCTGCGTATCCGAGTTGGTTGTCGATTGACACACCGCTGACTGCAGCGCGTGCCGGAACGAAAAAGGGCCACCCGCAGGCGGCCCTCTTCATTGGCTGCAGGAAACGTCAGACGCGTTCGATAATGATGGCCGGGGCCATGCCGCCAGCGGCGCACATCGTCACGAGACCGCGCCTCTTGTCCTGACGCTCAAGCTCATCGAGCACTGTGCCGATCAGGATCGAGCCGGTCGCGCCGATCGGATGGCCGAGCGCCATGGCCCCGCCATTCACATTGACCTTGGACCGGTCGAGCTCCAGATCGCGGATGAACTTCTCGGCCACGACAGAGAACGCCTCATTGATCTCCCAGAGATCAATATCGTCGGTGGTCATACCGGCCTTCTCGAGGACCTTCTTCGCGGCAGGAACAGGCGCGTTCAACATCAGCGTCGGGCAGTCGCCCATATTGGCCGTGGCGACGATCTTGGCCCGCGGGGTCCAGCCGTTCTTGTCGACTGCTTCCTGCGAGGCGAGCAGCAGCGCCGCCGCGCCGTCTACAACACCGGAAGAGTTCCCGGCATGGTGGACATGGTCGATCTTGCCTTCGAGCTCAGGATACTTCGCAGTC
>JBCBTR010000163.1:0-3805 GCA_039818545.1 Pseudomonadota bacterium | reverse complement strand
TTTGATCGGAAGCAAGCAACAGATCGCCTAAAGCATCTCCGTGATGAGGCGCTAAGTAGTGCCGAACTGACCAGCATGTATGGACTCAAGGACAATCGCGATTGGAAGATCGAAGCCGCTCGCAAGCGGGCCAGAGACATACCCGAAAGTGAAGCGGTTCAGCTATGTGCGTACAGGCCTTTTGATACTCGATGCTGCATCTTGGATGAGGCCGCGATGGACTATCCTCGACCGGACTTAAACAAACATCTCGTCGGACAAGAGAATTTTGTTCTCTTGCTACCTAGGCAACTGGCGATAACAGGTTTCCAGCATTCTTTCATTACCGACCTTCCATCAGAAAGTTGTGTTATTTCGACTAAGACAAAAGAGCAGAACAATAACTTCCCCCTCTTCCTCTACCCAGACGAAAGCGAACTTGATCAAACCCGCCGCGTCAATTTCGATCCAAAACTCTACAAGCAAATGCGCGAGAAAGCCGATCTCGGCGATGAGAGCGACGAGGCCGCCAAGGCCATCCTCGACTATATCTATGGCGTGCTGCACTGCCCGGCATATCGCGAAACCTATGCTGAATTCCTGAAGATCGACTTCCCGCGTATTCCGTGGCCGAGTTCGCCGGAAGTGTTCCAAGAACTTTCTGAAAAAGGAAACCAGCTCCGCCGCCTTCACTTGATGGAGCCCTCCGCCATGGGCGAGGCGAAGTATCCCCTGCATGGCGAGGGAGACACGGAAATTGCCGCCGGCTATCCGAAATACAAGGCGGGCGCGGCAGGGCTCGGCGAGGTGTTCATCAACGAGCATCAACGCTTTGTCGGCGCGCCGGAGGTGAGCTGGACCTTCTGGATCGGCGGTTATCAACCCGCCCAGAAATGGTTGAAGGACCGGCGAGGCCGCCAGCTCTCGACCGAAGACCTGATCCATTATCAGCGCATTCTGAAAGTTCTGTCGGAGACAGACCGGATCATGAAAACGATAGAGATGGATCTCTGATCGCTCGCATTCTTCGCCTTCGCTCCCCTCACGCGCCATTAACCAGCCGCATTTAGGCTTCAGGGACCGGTGTGCTGCGCGCATGGCCTCGCGTGCGGCAGAGGAGAGACATGGCGAAACGCCCAAAGACCGCGGCCGCTGCCAATCGTAAAGCGGCGACGACCACGCCCGCCGAGGCGGCGCTGCTGAAGCGGCGCGTCCGGCAGTACGTGGCCTATGGCGTCGTGGCGCTGGTCGCGCTCGGCGCAGGCTGGGGCGCAATGGTCTACAATCGCCTGTATGCCGGCATTCCGGACCTGCCAGAGACCGCAGAGCTCTGGGAATCAGGCCGGGAATCCTCCATCGAATTCCTCGACCTTGAGGGCAATGTGCTCGCCATTCGCGGGCCGCGCTATGGCCGCGCGGTCTATATCGAAGAACTCCCCGCCCATGTGAGCCAGGCCTTCATCGCCGCCGAGGACAAGCGCTTCTACGAGCATGACGGGGCCGATACGCAAGCGATGGCGCGGGCAGCATGGTCGAACTTCTCCTCCGGGCGGACGGTCTCCGGCGCGTCGACCATCACCCAGCAACTGGTCAAGAACCTGATCCTCGACTCCCGCCAGACCTTCAGCCGGAAAGCGCAGGAAGTGCGCCTCGCCCGCGAGCTGGAAGAACGTCTCACCAAGGCGGAGATCCTCGAACTCTATCTCAACCGCGTCTACTTCGGCGCACGCGCCTACGGCCTCGGCGCGGCCACGGAAGTCTACTTCGACAAGCCACCCGCCGAGCTGACGCTTGCAGAATCCTCCCTCCTCGCCACGCTGCCCAAGGCACCGAGCCGGCTGGCGTTGACGGGCGAAGGCCTTGAGCAGGCGAAGAACCGGCAGGCTTACGTGCTGTCTGAAATGGTCGATGCCGGCTTCATCACGCAGGAAGACGCCGACGCCGCGCGCGAGGAAGAGGTCATCCTTGCCGTGCAGGAAGATTACGATGCGCAGCTCGGCTACATTCTGGATCATGCAACAGAAACGCTGCGGACCACCATTCCCGGCGCGCCCGGCGATCTCGTTGTCACGCTGACGATCAATCCGGAGAAGCAGGCCGCCATTGAGGGTGCGCTCTCTGCGCGGATCACAGAGGACGGGCCGGACCTTCAGGCGAGCCAGGTCGGCGCGATTGTGATGGCCGCCGACGGCGCAGTGATCGCCATGGTCTGCGGGGCCGATTATGAGGTCTCCCCGTTCAACCGGGCGACGCAGGCCAAACGCCAGCCGGGCTCGGCCTTCAAGCCCTTTGTCTATGCCGCCGCTCTGCAGAGCGGGCTCGACCCGTATGATGTGCGCTTTGATGAGCCGTATTCGGTCGGGGACTGGACGCCGCAGAACTATACCAAAGGCGCGTATCTCGGGCCGGTGACGGTGTCGGAATCGCTGGCAAAGTCGCTGAACACGGTCGCCGCGCAGCTCGGCCAGGAAGTCACCGAGGACCAGATTATCGCTGCCGCGCGCCGCTTTGGCATCATGAGCGACATGCGCCCCCTCCCCTCAATTGCCCTCGGAAGCCAGGAAGTCACCCTCTGGGAACTCACCCGCGCTTACGGGGCGTTCATGCTGCAGGGCAAGCGGCTGGACCCTTATCTCATTGCCCGGATCGAAACCTCGCGCGGGGACCTTCTTTATGAGCGTCCGGAGTACGAGCCCGCGCAGGTGCTCACCGCGCAGGATGCGCGCGACATGAACGCCATGCTCGCCCGCGTGATCGTTGAAGGCACCGGGACCGGCGCAAAGCTGCCGGGCTGGACGATTGCCGGCAAGACAGGCACTTCGCAGGATTGGCGGGACGCCTGGTTCATCGGCTATTCCTCCTCCTATGTGGCCGGCGTGTGGGTCGGAAACGATGATGATACAGCGATGAAAGAGGTTACAGGCGGAGGCTTCCCGGCCTCGCTCTGGTCCGATGTCATGGTGCTGGCCCATGAAGGCGAGCGCAGACGCGGCCTCGCCGGCGCAGAAGGCATTGGCAGGCTGAGTGACGAAGCCGAACGGCGCATCGCCTACTATCGAACGCTCTCCTCGGCCTTCCGCGATATCGGCCCGTCGCAGTATGCAAGCGCCGCGTCTGACTGAGTCCGCTTGCCAGCCGCCCTTTCGCTGTGCCGCGCAACCGCTTAAGTCCACGCCATGGCCCAGCCTCCTCTGATCACGCTTTCCGATGTCCGCCTGTCTTTTGGCGGCCAACCGCTCTTTGAGGGCGTCGACATCGCCCTGTCCAAAGGCGAGCGTGCGGCGCTGGTTGGCCGGAACGGGGCTGGCAAGTCGACGCTGATGAAGATCATCACCGGCGCGCATGAGCCCGACAGCGGAGAGCTCTGGATCCAGCCGGGCGTCGAGATCGTCTCTGCCGCACAGGAGCCTGATCTGTCCGGCTATGAAACCGCGCTCGATTTTGCGGCGGACGGGCTTGAAGACCGCCACCGCGCCGAGGCGGAACTCGATGCCTTCGGCATTCCGGCAGATGCCGACCCGGCGACCCAGTCCGGTGGTCAGCAAAGGCGTACCGCGCTCGCCAGAGCGTTTGCGCGCGATCCCGATATTCTCCTGCTGGACGAGCCGACCAATCATCTCGACGTTCCGATGATCGAACAACTGGAAGAGCGCCTGAAAGCCTTCAGGGGCGTTGTGCTGCTTGTTTCTCACGACCGGGCGTTTCTGGAATCGGTGTCCACCACCACGCTCTGGTTGCGACAGGGCCGCGTGTTCAAATCGCCGCGCGGCTATGCCGAGTTCGACAGCTGGGCTGAGAGCATCGAGCAGGAAGAAGAGCGGGCGCT
>JBCBTR010000162.1:0-3857 GCA_039818545.1 Pseudomonadota bacterium | reverse complement strand
CTGTCACCGGCACAATCAGCAGCAAAAGGAAGGGGTTCGACAGCCCGCCTGTCGCAGCCACCAGTGCCGCAAGCTGCACCGTATCGAAGGCGAGCTGAAGCGCGGCTTCCCACTCTGCGGTGAGGCGCTGGCTTGGAAAAGCGAGCGAGAGAAAGACGTTCAGCCATGCCGATGCGGCAATAATGGCAAGGCCGACCGCGAGCGGCGTTTCGAAGCCAAGTAAAAAGTGAACGATCAGAAGCGCTGCAGTCTGCCCGGCAACGGCAATCCAGCGTAGCGTGATAAAGGTGCGCAGCCGTGTTCGGCCCAGCGCAGAGCCAACCCCGCCAAGCCCCTCCGGCGCGAGGGAAAAGAGCGCCTCATCAAGGCCGGCGCGGGAATCTCGGGCGACGTCTTCCATCACGGATACGCTATGCGGCGCCGCGTCGCTTGCGCCAAGCCACTCCGTCATCTCATATCGCTCCATGATGAAATATTTGACCGTTGCCGCCAGCCTCGCTCTCCTTGCCGCTTGTGGAGGGGCAGACGCCCCGCAAACCGCCGGGGGTGATCAGGCCAATTGTTCCACCCGCGCCTATGACGAGATTGGCGGGCCCGTCAGCCTCGTGGACCATACCGGCACGGCCATCACGCAGGATGATCTGAAAGGCAGGACCAGCCTTGTCTTCTTCGGATTTACCTACTGCCCGGATGTCTGCCCGATGACGCTGGTCACCATCGATCGCGCGCTGGAGCAGCTGCCGGACTCGGTTGAAGCGCCCCAGACGGTACTGATTTCAGTCGACCCCGAGCGCGATACGCCAGAAGCGCTGGCGACCTATATTTCCACCGACGCCTTCCCCGATGACATTATCGGGCTGACCGGAACTCCGGAACAGATCAGGGCCGCCGCGGACGTGTTTTTTGCCGATTATGCGCGGATTGAGAGCCCCGAAAGCGTCGCGGAGTACACAATGGACCATACCTCATTGGTCTACCTGATGGACGAAAACTGGTCGCTGAAGACGTTTTTTACCCATGAAAACAGTGCAGAAACCATGTCTGCCTGTCTGTCGGAGCTGCTCTGACAAGCCGTCCGGGTGCGGCGCAATGTTTGCAAGCCTGTCATGTTCTGCCTATGCTGCAGTGCAATATGAAAAGGTTTGCCCACGGTGCTGTACACGCTTGTTGAAATGAACCGTCTGGCAATGGCCCCGATGCGGGCGGCTGCCAGAACAAGCCGTGCGATGATCCGGTCGCAGGGCAATCCTTGGCGAAACACGGAATTCGGCAAATCCTTCGCGGCGATGGCCGATGTTTTTGAGTCCGTCACCCGCTATTATGGCAAACCCGAATGGCGCATTGAGAGCACACGCATCAACAGCGTCGACGTGCCGGTCACCGATACGGTCGCATGGTCCACGCCGTGGTGTAATCTTGTCCACTTCCGCAAGGATGCGCGGATGCTCTCAAAGGCGCGCAAGGAAAAGGCTGGCCCGATGCCGCGCCTTCTCATCGCTGCGCCCCTGTCGGGTCACTATGCCACGCTGCTGCGCGGCACGGTGGAGGCCTTCCTGCCAACGCATGATGTCTACATCACCGATTGGGCCGATGCGCGTCTGCAGCCGGTCTGGCGCGGCAAGTTCGACCTTGATGACTATACCGACCATATCCGCGACATGCTGCGCTTTCTGGGTGCGGGCGCGAATGTGCTGGCCGTCTGCCAGCCTGGTCCTGCCGTACTCGCCGCCGTGGCGCTTATGTCAGAGGACAACGATCCGGCGCTGCCGGCCACGATGACCTTCATGGGCTCACCCATCGATGCCCGCCGCTCGCCAACCGTTCCGAACGTGCTCGCCGAGGAACAGTCCTTCGAGTGGTTTGAAGAGAACATGATCTATACCGTGCCGGCCATGCTGCCGGGCGCGGGGCGGCGCGTCTATCCGGGCTTCGTCCAGCTCTCCTCTTTCATGAACATGAACTGGGGCAGCCATGTCGATGCGAACTGGCGCTTCTTCAACCATCTGGTCGACGGCGACGGTGACAATGCCCGCAAGCACCGCGAATTCTACGACGAGTACCTGTCGGTGCTCGACCTGACCGAGGAGTTTTACCTCCAGACCATCGACCGGGTCTTCCAGCGCCACCTCCTGCCACGCGGCGAGTACCGCCATCGCGGACGGCTGGTGAACCCGGCGGCCATTACCGATGTGGCCCTGATGACCGTCGAGGGCGAAAAGGATGATATTTCCGGTATCGGCCAGACGCAGGCCGCCCACGATATCTGCGTGAACATCCCTCTGGATATGCAGACGGACTATATCCAGCCCGGCGTCGGCCATTATGGCGTTTTCAACGGCTCCCGGTTTCGCACGGAAATCACCCCCCGCGTGACCCAGTTCATCGCAAGTTTCGTGGACAAGAAACGCGAAAAGCAGGCCGCCCGGCAGCTCGAACTCGCCAGATAGGCGCGGGTCGTCCAAGCGCGGTGTTTCCTGTGCTCCCATAATGACGCTATCGTTCCGCCAAAGAGCATTGGTGGAGGCGTGTATGTACAAGGTTGAGCTGACGGAATCCTATTTCCCGGCACAGGGCGGCGAGGAGCCGGCCCCGGTGACGATTGGCGATATGTTGCGGGCATCCACCGCAGCCGGGCCAGACCGGATGGCGCTGAAAGAACTCGGCTATGACGGCGCAATCGGGCGCACATGGACCTATGCCGAACTGCTTGCCGATGCTGAGCGCCTCGCCCGCGCGCTCGCGACCCGACATGAAGAAGGCGCGCGGATTGCGGTCTATGCCAACAATCTGCCTGAATGGGTGCTGATCGAGCTCGCCTGCGGGCTGGCCGGCGTCACGCTCGTCACGGTGAACCCGGCCTATCAGAAGCGGGAGCTGAAATTCGTTCTCGAACAATCACGGTCCGAAGCGATCTACTACGTCGCTGACTTCCGGGGCAATCCGATGCAGGAGATCGCCGACGCGGTCTGTGATGAAATCCCGGCCATCAGGCATCGTATCCTGCTGACCGATCATGACGCGCTCTATGCTGGAGCAGAAGAGGGGAGCCTGCGCGACCCAAAACCGTCAGACCCCGTACAAATCCAGTACACTTCGGGAACGACCGGGTTTCCGAAAGGCGCGCTCCTTCATCATAACGGGCTGGTGCGAAATGGCGTCGACACCATGACCCGTGCGGGCGTCACGCCGGGCGCGTCCTTCGTGCACAACATGCCGCTCTTCCACACGACGGGCTGCGCAATCCTTGTCCTTGGCGGGCTTGGCGTCGGCGCAACCATGCTGCTCGCGCCAATGTTCGATCCCGGAGTGATTGCCGAGGTGATCGAACGTGAGCAGACGGAATTTATTCTTGGTGTGCCAACTATGCTGGTCGCCCTGATCGATGAAGTGGAGGCTACCGGCAGGGATGTGTCCTCTACAAAGCGCATTATGTCCGGCGGAGCCATGGTCGCGCCGGAACTCTGCCGCCGGGCTCAGGCGGTTCTCGGCGCGCCCATTCAGATCGTCTACGGACAAACCGAATCCTCCCCAGTCATTACCCAGGCCTGGTTCGAGGACACGCTGGAAGACCTCACACAGACCATCGGCCAACCGGTCCCTCATGTGGAGGTCTCCATCCGTGACCCGCAGACCAATGCCGTCCTCCCGGTAGGAGAGCAGGGCGAGATTTGCGCGCGCGGTTACCACATCATGACCGGCTACAATGACAATCCCGATGCGACCGCTGCCGCGATCGACAAGGATCGCTGGCTCCATACGGGCGATCTCGGCCGAATGGATGCCCGCGGTTACGTCAAGATTACCGGCCGGGAACAGGTTTTCGCCGCCCCGGATGATCATCTCCTTCACCCGGCCGG
>JBCBTR010000161.1:0-3948 GCA_039818545.1 Pseudomonadota bacterium | reverse complement strand
TCAGGTCCCGGAACATGGCTGGGTCCGGTCGGTCGGCGATCACGCAAAAAGCGGCTTTCAGGGGGCGGTCTGCCGGGCCGCGTGCAAGGTGCCCATACGCGCTGAGGGCGCCGCGCGCGCTGAGTCGGCCGCTGGCTGTGGCTGAACTGCGAACGTCTTCCACGACGGCGAGCGCGGCCGCTTCAGCTTCCTCAAGCGCGGCCAGCGCGGCCCTGAAGTCGGTGCGGGCCTCATCCAGATCATCGCCGGCTGCGTCCAGCCGGTCGGCATATTCGTTCAAATCGTCATATTCTTCGCGCCGTGCATCGCGCATTTCATTGGCGGCCGGCGTTGAGAGGGCGATCTTCGCTTTCTCCCTCAGGATCTCTGCTTTCCCGTGCAGCAGGGCGGACTCAATTTCGGTCCTGGCGTCCGCATCTTCGGGCGAGCCGACATCAGCAAAGGCGGCTGGAGCGGTGAGAACGGCGAGGGCGGTGATGATACGAGCGAGGATAGTGGCCTCCAGCAGCGATGATGCGGCGCAGTATGGCCGCTTGTAGAGAATTTAGGCGAGGGCTATGTCCTGCCAATGACCCCACGCGATAAAATACGCAACTTCTCTATCATCGCTCATATCGATCACGGCAAGTCCACGCTTGCCGATCGCTTGATCCAGACCTGTGGCGGCCTCACCGAGCGTGAGATGTCCGAGCAGGTGCTGGACAATATGGATATCGAGAAAGAGCGGGGCATTACCATCAAGGCACAGACCGTCCGGTTGGAATACACCGCTCAGGATGGCGAGACCTATACGCTGAACCTGATGGACACGCCGGGCCATGTCGACTTCTCCTACGAGGTCTCCCGGTGCCTTGCCGCCTGCGAAGGTTCGCTGCTGATCGTCGATGCCTCGCAAGGGGTGGAGGCCCAGACGCTCGCTAATGTCTATCAGGCGATCGATCAGGACCATGAGATCGTTCCCGTCCTGAACAAGGTCGACCTGCCGGCGGCAGACGTTGACCGGGTCGCCGAGCAGATCGAGGACGTGATCGGCCTTGATGCGTCCGATGCGATCCATTGCTCGGCCAAGACCGGCCTTGGTATTGATGACGTGCTGGAGGCGATTGTCACCCGGCTGCCCGCCCCGCCCGAGGGCGATGCCGATAAGCCGCTCAAGGCGGCCCTCGTGGATGCCTATTATGACCCTTACATGGGGGTCGTGGTGATTGTCCGCATTGTGGATGGCACGATGAGGAAGGGTCAGCGCGTCACCATGATGGGCACCGGTGCGAAATACACGCTAGACCGGGTCGGCACGTTCAATCCCAAGCCAACCGATGTCGAAGCGCTCGGCCCCGGCGAAGTCGGCTTTCTGGTCGCCTCGATCAAGGAAGTCGCCGATTGCGCCGTGGGCGACACGATCACCGACGAGAAACGCCAGACCGAGGCCGCGTTGCCCGGCTATAAGGAAGTCCAGCCCGTCGTCTTCTGCGGCCTGTTCCCGATGGATGCCGCAGAATTCGACGATCTGCGCGCCGCGATGGGCAAGCTGCGCCTTAATGATGCGAGTTTCACCTGGGAGATGGAAACCTCGGCTGCGCTCGGCATGGGCTTTCGCTGTGGTTTCCTTGGCCTCTTGCACCTCGAAATCATTCAGGAGCGGCTCTCGCGCGAGTTCGATCTCGATCTCATCGCGACAGCGCCATCGGTGGTCTATGAGCTGACCATGACAGACGGCACGGAGATGCAGCTGCACAACCCGTCAGACATGCCGGATGTTGTGAGAGTCGCCGAAATCCGCGAGCCATGGATCGAGGCGACGATCCTCACCCCGGACGAGTATCTCGGCGGCGTGCTGAAACTCTGTCAGGACCGGCGCGGCATCCAGAAAGAACTCACCTATGCCGGCACGCGGGCCATGGTGAAATACGAACTGCCGCTCAACGAGGTCGTTTTCGATTTCTATGACCGGCTGAAATCTATCTCCAAGGGCTATGCGAGCTTCGACTATGAGATCATCGGCCACCGTCCCGAGAATCTCGTGAAGATGTCGATCCTCGTGAACGAAGAGCCTGTTGACGCCCTCTCCATGCTGGTCCACCGCGACCGCGCCGAGAGCAGGGGCCGCCAGATGTGCGAGCGCCTGAAGGATCTGATCCCGCGTCAGATGTTCAAGATCCCGGTGCAGGCCGCCATCGGCGCAAAAGTCATCGCCCGCGAGACCATTTCCGCGATGCGCAAGGACGTGACTGCGAAATGCTATGGCGGCGACGCGACGCGCAAACGCAAACTGCTCGACAAGCAGAAGGCCGGCAAGAAACGCATGCGCCAGTTCGGAAAGGTCGAAATCCCGCAGGAAGCCATCGTCGCCGCCCTCCGCATGGACGGAGATTAAGCGACTGCCTCTTGAAAATTCCGGCTTTTGGACTTATTGTTTATCAATAAGCAAGGAGACTGGATATGGAAGACGGCGCGATCTGGAGCATGCCGTGGTGGGCCTGGATGCTCATCGGTTTTGGAATCTGGAGCATGTTCATGTCTCCCAAGGGCGCGTGCGGATCGTCCAAACGTGGCCGTCGCAGCAAGCGATCATCTAAGAAGTCGGCCGAGATCGCCCGGCTGAAGGAAGAGCTGGATGCCTCTCAGGCGCAGATCGCAGCTCTCAAGACCCGGCTGGAAGCGGTCGAGACGATTGTCACTGACGAAGAGAACGAGCTTCGCCGCGAATTCCGCCGGCTTCAGGAAAGCTAGGACAAGAGCGCCAGAACAAAAACGGCCCGCATGCCTCATCAGGCTGCGGGCCGCTTTTGTGTCTGGCGCTAAGATTATTCGGCGGGCGGCTTGCTCTCATCGTTGACCGGGTGCCCGGTCTCGCCTTCGCCATTCGTCCTGTGCAGCGCAATCACAACCCCTGACAGGGCGAGGATCGCTATGAGGTTGGGGAAGGCCATCGACGCGTTCGCGATATCCCCCAGCAACCATAGGGCATCGGTATTGGTCACCATCGCGCCCGCAAAGACCACCAGCACCCAGACATAGCGGAAGGGATGCGTTGCCCATTCGCCGACCAGATAGGTCGCGGCCTGTTCGCCATAATAGGACCAGCCAATGATCGTGGTGAAGGCAAAGAAGAACAGCGCGATCGGCACGACCCACTCGCCCCCGGGGAATGCTGCGCCATAAGCTCGTGTCGTGATGGCGGCCGAGTTCGCATCGGTCTCCCATGCGTGGGCGACATCGATCAGCACGTCCGGATTGCCGGCGGCGTCCAGCGCCACCTGCGAGACGTCAACGCCTTCGGACTGGCACGCCAGCAGGTAGGACTGCGCCGTCGGGCCGACAGCGGCAATGACGGCTTCGCGGCCATCGGTATAGGCGGAGGGGAAGAGGTCGCTGACGGAGTATTGCGCGCCGGGTTCGCCGCCCGGGATCTCCGGCAATTCATAGCCGGCCGCCGCGCATGTATTGGCGGCCATCAGGGCCGGGCTTTTCTTGAAGTCGCCCTGTACGGTGAGGATGACCAGCGCCGTCATGGTGCAGATCACGATCGTGTCGATGAACACGCCGATCATGGCGATCTCGCCCTGCATGACCGGGTTCTTGGTCTGCGCGGCGGCGTGCGCGATCGGCGCGGAGCCTTGCCCGGCTTCGTTCGAGAACAGGCCGCGCGCGATCCCGGCACGGATCGCCGCGAGCACACCATAGCCAGCCGCCCCGCCAGCCGCTTCCTGCCAGCCAAAGGCTGAGCCGATAATCTGCATGAAGGCACCCGGCACCTTGTCGTAATTTGCCACAAGAACGCAGAACGCGATCAGCACATAAAGCGCCGCCATCACCGGCACGACCTTGCCGGCCACGCTGCCAATGGACTTGATGCCGCCAATGATCACGGCAAAGACGAGACCCGCGAGGACCGCGCCAATCAGCCAGTTCGGTATGCCGATGCCGAAGGAGGCACTGCCCACTTCC
>JBCBTR010000160.1:0-3964 GCA_039818545.1 Pseudomonadota bacterium | reverse complement strand
CTTGAGAGCGTCTTTGCCCTCATGGAAGGCGAAATGGGCATGCTCCAGATGGAGCGGAAGATCAAAAACCGCGTGAAGCGTCAGATGGAGAAGACTCAGCGCGAGTACTATCTGAACGAGCAGATGAAGGCGATCCAGCGCGAGTTGGGCGAACAGGATGGCGGCGAGCGCGACGAGTTGAAAGAGCTCGAAGACAAGATCGCCGAAACCGAGCTTTCAGAAGAAGCGCGCACTAAGGCCGATGCCGAGCTGAAAAAGCTTCGGCAGATGAGCCCAATGTCGGCCGAATCGACCGTCGTTCGAAACTATCTCGACTGGCTGATCTCCCTGCCATGGGGCCAGCGCAAGGACATCTCCACCGATCTCGTGAAAGCCGAGGAACAGCTCGACGAAGACCATTACGGGCTCGAGAAGGTGAAAGAGCGGATCCTCGAATATCTCGCTGTGCAGCAACGCACCGAGAAGATGAGAGGCCCGATCCTCTGCCTCGTTGGCCCGCCCGGCGTCGGCAAGACATCGCTTGGCCGCTCGATCGCGGAAGCCACGGGACGTGATTTCGTGCGCGTGTCGCTCGGCGGCGTACGCGACGAGAGCGAAATTCGCGGGCACAGGCGGACCTATATTGGCTCCATGCCGGGCCGGATCATCCAGTCCCTGAAGAAAGCCAAGACGGGCAATCCCCTCTTCCTGCTCGACGAAATCGACAAGATGGGCATGGACCATCGCGGCGACCCGGCTTCAGCGCTCCTCGAAGTGTTGGACCCTGAGCAGAACTCGACGTTCAACGATCACTATCTGGAGGTCGACTACGACCTGTCGGACGTGATGTTCGTGACCACGGCGAACTCGTTCAACATGCCTCAGCCACTTCTCGACCGGATGGAAATCATCCGGATTGCTGGCTACACCGAGGATGAGAAGCTGGAGATCGCCAAACGTCACCTGATGCCGAAGATTCAGAAGAATCACGGCCTCGAGGATGGCGAATGGATCGTCCACGACGACGCGATCCGCGATCTTGTCCGCTACTATACGCGGGAAGCCGGTGTACGGAGTCTGGAACGTGAAATTGCGCGTCTGGCCCGGAAATCGGTTCGCAAGATCGCTCAGGAAGAGTCCACCGCGGTGCATGTCAGCGCGGAAAACCTTGCTGATTTCGCGGGTGTCCGGAAATTCCGCTATGGCCTTGCCGACGAAACCGACCAGATCGGTGCCGTTACCGGCCTGGCCTGGACGGAAACCGGCGGCGACCTCCTCACCATCGAAGCCGTGCGTATGCCCGGCCGCGGCGGCATGAAAGTCACCGGCAATCTGCGCGATGTGATGAAGGAATCGATTCAGGCGGCGAACTCGCTTGTGCGGGCACGCGCTGTCTCGCTCGGCATCAAACCGAGCGCATTCTCGACGACGGATATCCACGTGCATGTGCCGGAAGGCGCAACGCCGAAGGATGGCCCGTCCGCGGGTATCGCGATGACGACAGCGATCGTGTCTTTGCTGACCGACAATCCCGTCAACCGTGAAGTCGCGATGACGGGTGAGGTCACATTGCGGGGCCGGGTCCTGCCGATCGGTGGCCTCAAGGAGAAGCTGCTCGCAGCCCTGCGCGGTGGCATCAAGACGGTGCTCATCCCGGCAGAGAACGAGAAGGATCTCGATGAGATCCCGGAAAATGTGAAGGACGACCTGACCATTATCCCGGTATCTGACGTCAACGAAGTGCTGGCGCATGCGCTGACACGGCCGCTCTCTTCGATCGAATGGTCGGAAGAGGATGAAGCCGCCCTGCAAGCGTCACTGTCTGGTGGCGGCACACAGGGACAGGGATCGGATACAATCCGCGCTCACTAGGCTCCTATCAGCCCGAAAAACAGAGACGGCCAATCCAATGGATTGGCCGTCTTGCTTTTTGATCAAAGCCCGCGCACTAAGGCGTTATAGGGCGGTTAGCTCAGCTGGTAGAGCATCTCGTTTACACCGAGAGGGTCAGCGGTTCGAACCCGTTACCGCCCACCATTTCAGAAATTTGGGCTCCGCGTTGCCATTGAACGGGTGAATTCGCATGTGCATCTGGCGAGCATTTCTGGCGGATAACGAAAATATCATCTCCCGCGAGCCCACAAGTTAACATGCAGGAAACGTTCACGAGGCAGAACACGCACTGAGCGACCGGGAGTACAGTAACCGATGGCCAGAAGTAAGAATATCGACAAGCGTCACCCCATACAGCGCCTTGAAGATGCAAAACTTTTGCGCACGCGCCATCTGCTGGTCGGCGAAAAACTGCGGCGCGAGTATCAGGATATCGCCGACGAACCGATCCCTGCTGAATTCATTGAATTGCTGGATAAAGTCGACCGGCGGGCGAAGCAGAAGCGCTGACGCACGAGGTTCCAGTGACAAGACTTAGGCAGCACCCCAAACAAAAAGGCCTCTCCATCGGAGAGGCCTTTTTCGTTTTCGGACGCTTGAACGGCCTCAACGGAGTGTCGCTGCCATCAAGAGTCAGCTGGCGATCAGTTATCGTCGGAGACGGCGTCTTTCGCGTCGCCCACTTTCTCGCGGACTTCGCCTTCGGCCTGCTGGGCTTTGCCCTTGAGTTCGAGGCTCTTGTCATCGAACGCCTTGCCGGCCGCTTCCTTGGCATTGCCTTCGACTTTGTCTTTTGCTGATTTCAGATGCTGCTCATCCATGATGGGTCTCCTTGGTTGCTACACCAGAAGAACGCCCCGCACCTGAAATGGTTCCATAGCCAGCCGCCGGCACTCAGGCCGAAACGGTCCATGATTGCGGATGTCGGGCCGTGAACGTTGACGCCCACTCGGAAGCATCCCCGGTCTGGAGCAGGCATACAATGCAGCCACCAAACCCGCCGCCTGTCAGGCGCGCGCCCGCTGCGCCGCGCGCTCTGGCGTCCGAGAGCATGGCATCGATCGCCGGTGTCGAGGCTTCGAAGTCGTCCGAGTAGGATTTATGGCTTGCATTCATCAGTGCCCCAAACCCGGCCGCGTCGCCGGTCTTCATACAGGCGACGGCGCTCTGAACCCGCTCATGTTCGGTCACCACGTGCTGCACGCGCCTGCTGAACGGGTCTGGCAGCTCTGAGGCCGTTGCCCGCTGATCATCGTCCAGCAGGCAGAGATGCGCAGCGTTGAGCGCCTTGCGCGCGGCCTCACACTCCTCGAAGCGTTGTTTGTACCGGCCATCGCTCAGCTTCCGCTGGATGCCCGAATGGAGGGTCACGAACGTCCAGTCCTGCGGGATAGCGATGATCTCTGTGTCCAGAGAAACGGTGTCGAGGGCCAGTGCTTCGCCATGGCGGGCCAGTCCAACAGCCATCTGGTCCATGATCCCGCATGGCATGCCGATATAGTCATTCTCCACACTCCGCGCATGGAGGGCGATGTCGACGGGGATGGCGGGCGCGCCAGCATGTTGGGACACTGCTCTCAGGATGGCTGTGATCAGTGCTGCGGACGACGAGACGCCAGCACCATCAGGAACAGCGCTCTGGATGAACATGTCCGCGCCGCCATCGATCCAGCCAAGCGTTTCCGCTTTTGCGAGGGCTCCGATCACGTAGTCAGACCAGTGCCCGGTTGCTGGCTCGCCGGCTCGCCGTTCGACAACGCCCTCGAACCGCTCTGACTTGATACGAACTGTCGGTTCTTCGTGAAAGCGCATGGCGACATCTACGGTTTCCCTGAGAGCCGTCGGCAGAACGAGACCGCCATTATAGTCGATGTGTTCGCCAATGAGATTGACGCGGCCGGGCGCAGATCCGGACTGATCAGGCCGCCCGCCGAAAGCCGCTTCGAAAGCTTCCTCGACGCTCATGACACCTCGCGCAGGCTGGCGGCGGCCTGTTCGGGCATGACGTCGACCGTGAACACACTCGTCGCCTGCTCGACGGAAGCGATGTACTTCACACGGTCCGGCGCTCGCAGCAGCGGGTAGAACTGCG
>JBCBTR010000159.1:0-4000 GCA_039818545.1 Pseudomonadota bacterium | reverse complement strand
GATGCGGGCATTGATGCCGGTGTCGCGGTGAACGTCTCCCCGATGCAGTTCGAGCAGAAACGGTTCGTAGACAAGATCATCGAGTCGATGCGCCTGACCGGCCTGCCGCCGACCAAGCTCGAACTGGAAATCACCGAATCCATGGCTGTGTCAGACCCGACACGGGTGTCATCTGTTATGGAGCCGCTGCGCGCCATGGGCGTCAGCCTCGCCATCGACGATTTCGGCACAGGGCACTCAAACCTTTCCATGCTGTCCCAACTGCCCTTCTCGACCTTCAAGATCGACCGCCAGTTTGTCTCCGCCCTTGATCGCGGCGGACAGGCCCCGGCCATCATTGAGATGATCCTCGCCATGGCAGAAACGCTTGGGCTTTCAACCGTGGCCGAAGGCGTCGAGACGCCGATGCAGGCCGACTTCCTGCTGCGCCGCGGCTGCACACTGGCGCAGGGCTATCTCTACTCCCCCGCCCTGCCCGCTGAAGAAGTGGTCGGGTTCGCGACGCGCTGGAATTCAGGCGAATCCCAGGACCGCAAACGCGCGGTCGGCCAGATCTAAGCCGTCGATCTTCTAGTCCTGCGCCTCGAGGGTCCGGGATTGTCCCGGACTGTGACCCGTCCATCGTTTGAATGCCCGTGAAAATGAACTCGGGTCCGAGAAGCCAACGAGATAAGCGGTCTCGTTCACCGACGCTTTCTCGCCATTGAGATAATGGATCGCCATCCGGTAACGCAGTTCATCAAGCAGCGTCTCATAACCAACGCCTTCGGCTTTCAACTGGCGGTAAAGCGTCTGCCGGCTACGCCCCATTTCGCGCGCGATCGTCTCCATGCTCGCCTCCCCCTTGTGCAGGATGGGAATGAGCCGCGCCTCGACAGCGGAGCGCACGGTTTTTGACGCTTTCAGCTCCGCCAGCAATTCGTCTGCATGTTTGGCAAGGACACCGAAAACATAAGGCCGCTGGGTCGCGAGCCGCATGGTCAGCCAGGATTCCTTCAGCTGCATCGCATTGCGCGGTGCGCCGAACACGACGGGCACGCCAAGAAGCTGCTCATAGACATCCGCATAGGCCGGGGCGTCATGGGTAACCTCGGCAGCAAGGTAGGCCGGATTGTCAGGCTGGAACCTGTTATGACCGCAGATGAAGCGCCCGAGCGTGGATTCGGTCAGCTCAGGAAAGTCGTTCGGATTCTTGCGCGTGTCCTCGATCCAGACCTCGCCATTGCGCCGGACGATCTTGAATCTGTCATCATCGCCAACGCCCTCAACCTCAATCACGAGACGCCCATAGCGGTTCATCTGCTGGAATGCGTCCAGCATCGATTCCGATGAGTAGGCGACCAGACCGACGATTGAGAGTTTCTCGAAAGAGATCGAAGACCCAAAAAGAAGCGCCAGAGCCGGGTCACCCGACAGCTCCTTGCCGGCGCGCATCAGCGTCTTGAAGGTCGCAAAAGGCAAACGCGCGTCCGGGTCGTCGAACTGATCGGAGGTCAGTCCGGCCGCGCTTATGAGACCACCGCGATCCGCGCCTTTGGACACAGCCAGATCAAACAGGGCCTTTGCATAACCTGCAGAAACGGTGGGCTCTCCCATCGATGCTCCTTTGTCGCCACGCGGACGGGCGCAGTGTAACCCGAAGTCATGGTTTTGATCACGCCGGTCATGTCGGCCCGCCATCGTGCACCTTAGGCTCGGGACACTTTCAACTTACCCTTGAGACCTCCCAGATGAACACCGCTGCAACGGCGCAGATGCGCCCCACCGCCTTCAATCCGGACCGCGCCCTGAAAGCCTCGGCCATGTTATGGTTCACGGTCGCCCTGATCGGGCAAGCGCTCTTTGTCGTCTACATCGCCATGTTCTATGGCGGATCGACGATTGCCGGTGATTTCGAACGGATCGACGGGCGCGTCTTTCACGGCTTCATTGCAGGGGACATGCTCGGAAATGCCCTGTTCATGGGCCATGTTCTGCTGGCTTTTTCCATCACCTTCGGCGGGCCGCTGCAGCTCATACCTCAGGTCCGGAACCGGTTTCGCACCTTCCACCGGTGGAACGGGCGCATCTACATCGCGACCGCCTTCATCATCAGCCTTGGCGCTCTCATTCTGGTCTACACGCGCGGCGTGATCGGCGGCCCGGGGATGATCGCAGCCAACACGCTGAACGCTGCATTGATCATGGGCTTTGCTTTCATGACAATCCGAAAGGCCATGGCGCGGGACTTCCGCAGTCATGAGCGCTGGGCCGTGCGGATGTTCCTGGCCGTCAGCGGGGTCTGGTTCTTTCGTCTCGGATTTGGGTTCTACGCGTTCGTCACAGGCGGAGAGATGCCCGGCAGCCAGAACGATCTGGAAGGCCCGTTCGATCTGTCGCTGGCCTTCGCTTACTCCCTCGTCCCGCTGCTCGTCCTCGAACTGTACTATCGCGCGAGGGACGCCGGTGGCTCCTTAGCAAAGAGTGCCATGGCAGGTGGTATGCTGGGTCTGACCGCCGCAACCGGAATGGGTATCTTCATGGCTGCGCAGATTTTCTGGCTGCCGAATATGTAAGCCCTAGCGGAGCGGGCCGCAGCGGCGCTCATATTCAGCGATGGCGTCCGGCATCCACTGGCGGAAATTCTCGGCCCGGGTCTCAGAGGCCGGGTGGGTCGACATCCATTCCGGCGGCCGCTGCCCGCCGCCAATCTCGCCCATACGCTCCCAGAGCTCCGGCGCTTCGCGTGGATCGAAACAGGCCCGCACCAGCAGATCGAGCCCGATCTTGTCGGCTTCGGTCTCGTGCTCACGTGAGAAAGCGTTGAGCGAACCGGTCGTCGCAGCCCCCAGCATGCCCATGACAGCCTGCTGCTGGGTCGCCGACATATCGCCGAGGCCAAGTCCGACTGCGATCTGCCCAAGCTGGGCGACCTTCTGCTGGCTCATCCGCTCCGATCCATGATGGGCAAGCGCGTGGCCGATCTCGTGGCCCATGACGACTGCCAGCTTGTCGATGTGATTGATATCAGACAGCGACACCTCGCCATCATAGTTCCCTGTGATGTCGAGAATGCCGGTGTAAATGGCCACATAGCCACCCGGCAGGCAGAAGGCGTTGGGCTGCTCGGACTCCACAACATAGTACGTCCAGTCGAATTCGCGGGCGACCGGATCGAAATTGTAGCCCTGCTGGAGGAGTTCTGCTTCCAGTTCGATCGCCGCGGCTTCGAGGCGCTCACCAATCTCGCGCACCGTTTCGGTGATCTCCCGCTCGCCGCTCGTACAGCTCGTGTTTTCGGTGCAGTAGACCGTGTTCCCCTTGGCGCTCTCCTGCTGGAGGATCTGGACATAGGACTGCGCGCCCAGCCGGGCTGAATCCTCAATGCTCATCGTGTTGAACTGGCTGCGGCCGGTAAAGGGCACCTCCTTCTGGTTCGAGAACCAGTAGAAGGCGAGCCCCACAAGGCCGATAAGGATGATGCTGAAACGCCCCCCCGGCAGGCCCCCTGCTCTACGACCTCTCGGCATTCGCATCCGGCTGGCTCCTTTTCCGCGTGCTTCGTTTTGATAGCCCGATGCCCCGCGAAGCGAAAGCATGGAGCGCTGTGATCTTTTCGAGCGGCCCGCAAACGACTAGGTAAAGGCCATGACAGATACAGCCCAGCCCGCGCCCAAGCTCGAAATCCGGATCATTCCGGTGACACCGCTCCAGCAGAACACCTCTCTCATCTGGTCGACCGAGACCATGGAAGGCGTGTTCATCGATCCGGGCGGCGAGGTCGATCGCCTGATGGCGGCGGCAGAAGAATTCGGCGTGAAAATTGTCGCCGTCTGGCTCACCCATGGCCATCTCGATCATGCCGGGGCCGCGACCGCCGTGAAAGAACGCACCGGCTGCCCGATCATCGGCCCGCACAAGGATGACCAATGGTTGCTGGACGAGATCGAGGAGCAGGGCGCAAAGTACGGCATTGCCGATGGCAGGAACGTGCAGCCTGACCGCTACCTCGATGAAGGTG
>JBCBTR010000158.1:0-4009 GCA_039818545.1 Pseudomonadota bacterium | reverse complement strand
TCTACTTCATCGAGATGAACACCCGTCTTCAGGTGGAGCACCCGGTGACGGAAATGGTCACCCGCGTCGATCTCGTGCGCGAGCAGATCCGCATTGCCGGCGGGGCCAGGCTCTCTTTCACGCAGGAAGAGCTGACGCTGGTCGGGCACGCCATCGAGTGCCGCATCAATGCCGAACATCCTGAAACCTTCATGCCGAGCCCCGGCGTAATCGAGGAATTCCACGCCCCCGGTGGGCCGGGCGTCCGTCTCGATAGCGCGGCCTATGCCGGGTATCGCATCCCACCGCATTACGACTCGATGATCGGCAAGCTGATCGTACACGGCCGGACGCGCAATGAGTGTGTCATGCGCCTTCGGCGTGCGCTGGATGAGACAATCATCGGCCCGATCCATACCTCGCTCGATCTCCACCGGCGTCTCGTTCAGGAGCAGGACATCATCAACGGCGAGTATGATATCCACTGGCTCGAGCGCTACCTCGACAAGAGCTGACGGCTGGCCAATGTCCTCTCGCTTCGGAACCAAGGATCTCCTCGCCTGCTACCGGCGCGGTGTCTTTCCAATGGCCGACAGCCGGGATGATCCGAATCTCTTTCTGATCGATCCCGATGAGCGGGGTATCCTGCTGCTCGACGCGTTTCACGTCCCCCGCCGTCTGAAACGGACCGTTCGGTCAGATCCTTTTGACATCCGCATCAACACCGCGTTTTCGAGGGTCATGGACGGCTGTGCGCAGCCTGCACAAGGGCGCGAGTCCACATGGATCAATCCGGCGATCCTGAACCTCTATTCCGCGCTTCACCGCGAGGGCCACGCGCATTCGGTCGAGACATGGCAGGACGACCAATTGGTCGGCGGCCTTTATGGCGTATCGGTCGGCGGGGCATTCTTCGGCGAAAGCATGTTCTCGGAGGCCACCGATGCCTCGAAGATCGCCCTCGTTCATCTCGTCGCGCGGCTGATCAAGGGTGGCTACAGCCTGCTGGACGCCCAGTTCCATAATCCGCACCTCGAACAGTTCGGCCTGCTGGAAGTCTCACGGGAAGCGTTCAAGCAGCGGCTGGCAATCGCACTCGACAACTCGGCTGACTTCTTCGCCGCCGGGGACATGTCTGGAAATGAAGCCATCGATCTGATTGAAGCCGCGCAACAGGCCTAGCGGATGTCGAGATTGTCCTCGTCGTCCTCATCCGATTGTCCGGCCCGGATATCAGCATCCGTTGCCACCACCGTCTCGGCGCACTGGATGACCCAGATGTCGTAAACCGGGTGCTCAAGCGCGCTGAGACCCGGGGATGAGGCAAACATCCAGCCTGAGAAGAGTTCGGGATTGTCGTCCGAGACCGTCTCGACATCGGTCGCCGCAACGGCATCGTTCATCGATTCCACGGCCACGGGCTGCGTCGATTTCACGATGAGATAGGCCGCGCTCTCAGGGCGCTCCTCGGGTGGGGTCTGGTAGCAAACTTTCAGTTCGACATTCAGCGAGCCGAAAACCACGGGATCACCGACCTGAATCTCGATATCTGTGGCCCGGCCGGTAATCTTGTCGAGCGCACGAAGCGTCGCCGTCTCCTGCTGCACATAGGTCGTCGCCTGCGCCGTCACAGACGACGCAGCGAAGACCGCCAGAAGGAGACCGGAGCGAATCACTGTTCGTCCTCGCCATCGCCGCCAGACCCGGAGGCAAAGGAGGCAAACAGGGTCAGCAGATCAACGCTGCCGCGCGTGTAAACGATTTCGCCGGTGCCATCGCGCGGGATCACATCAAATCCGCCGCCCTGCTCGAGAGAGACATAAGCGCCGCCCAGCAGGCCATCGGTGGAGATCCGGGCGCTGGTATCGTCCGCCAGTTCGAGTGCCTGATCGACGGTCAGCGTCAGCACGCCTTCGGCGCGCTCATAGTCGGCTTCGATGGCCTGCACGACGCCGACTTTCACGCCAGCAAGGCGGACATCACTGCCACGCGCCACGCCGGAAACATTGTTGAAGCGCGCGGTCAGCTCATACTTGTCATTGCCAGCCGTATTGTCGCCGCCCGACGCCAGCGCAAACCAGAGGAAAACACCGGCGACACTGACGACAACAAGGCCAATCAGGGTTTCAAAAATCGACTCACGCATCTGGGGTCCAGGCCTCGTAATCTGCATCGGACTTCTGGCGATCGCCCTGCTCCGAAAGACTGCCTTTCGGTTTCGTCGCGAACACCGTGCCCGTCATGTTTGGCTTGTGATCAGTTTCCCAGACCTGCCGGGCAAGCGGGGCCTCGGTTGGCGGCTCACTCAATGTGTGGTGCAGCCAGCCATGCCACTCCGCCGGAACCTTCGACGGTTCAGCGAGGCCGCGATAGATCACGTACCGGCGATGAAGCGTGCCGAGCGAGGCTTTGCGGTCTTCGAAGTAGCGATTGCCGTAATCGTCCTCGCCGACATAGTTGGAGCGGCGCTTGATATCGAAAAGCGCGCCGATCGTGGTTCCGTTCCACCAGGTGAATATCTTTGCAAGCACGAGCGTGTCCTGACCTTGTCGTGTGGCTGCAATATGGCGATCGCAGCGTCGCGAATCCAGCCGCTGTCTTTCACAATATCCTGTGTGTTTCCAGTCAGCAGTCACGCATAGCTGTTGAAGACACGCTCCCGGTCCGGCACGGTTTCCACAGAATCAGGAGGTGATTCGGTGACCAAAGAGACCAATCTGGCCCCCGCCATCCAAACCGGCATTGATGCGCGAATCATTACACCCCAGGCTGCGTTGCGAGAGCTGACAGCACTTCCCCTGCGCCGCACCACTGCCGCGACTCATGCCGAAATCGACACAGCAATCCGTCGCGCAGCCACCCGCCGGGCCTCGCTTGCGGGGCGGCTGGCGCTGGCCGGTATGATCGAGACTCTTGGCGACGCCCCGCTCAACGAAGATCTCGCCAACGCACTGGACGCCGGCGTTCCCGAAAGCCTGCTTGAAGAAGGTCTCGCCTTTCCGGGTGGATTTCGCAGCCTCGCACGGTCCCTGCGCGCCACCGCAGCCGCGCCAGCACCCACCTGCGTGTTCGACCGGGATTTGTCCCAGAGCGTGTCCGAGGATCTCGAGCGGCTTCTCTCTGAAGGCGCGGGCCTCGCCCTTCTCGATCCCAAAATCGCAGAGCCCGATTCGCCAGCCGTGGCGCTTGATGTCTCAAGACTGATCGGTCCGGATGGCTTCGAAACCGATCTGGCCGCGCTGACCCTCGAAGCCATTGGTGAAACGCTCGAAACCGGCAGCATTCTGATCACGGGGCTCGCCGCCGCCGTCGCCGCGCTCGGGCGCGATTACGCAAACGATGATGGCCGGGAGGCAGCAGCGGCGCTTTGCGCGGCAATCCGGTCTTACACGTCCGGGGCCGCGCTGACGGCCACGCATGCCACATGCCTCGGCATTGCTGCGCGGAAGGCCGGAAAGCGGCGCGCGGTGTCGCTATTGTGTCTGCCCCTGTCCGATGACGCTCGCGAGTGGCTGGAACCTGAAAGCGACGGGGCTGCCCCTGTGCGCTCCTTCCTCACACAGGACGAAGAGGAAACGGGCCTGTCGCGCACCATGCGCCTCGCTGTCGCGGCGCGGGCACCAGAACGGCTCGCGGCCCTGCTCACGGCGATGGAATCAGCTGTCGACCTTGAAGACACGCCCGGGCTCAACGCCGCCACGCTTCGCGCAAGAGGCTTCACCATAGACGCCATCGACCGGGTCAAAAGCGCCCTCGGCGAAGGCCTGCCGCTCGGGGCCGCCTTTTCGCGCTGGGTTCTGGGCGATGAGGTCATTTCCAATGATCTTGCTCTGCAACCGGAGAATTTCGACACGGACGGCAAGGCCCTCCTGTCGGCCATCGGCTTTTCGAGGCGGGACATCGAAGCCGCCGAAAGCGCCATCGATGGATCACCAGAAGCCATCGCGCGGGAAGCGCTCGTCTCCATGGGATACACGGCACGGCCATCCCTCGAGGACGAGATCGCCTTCACCGACGCCTGCTCGAAATC
>JBCBTR010000157.1:0-4030 GCA_039818545.1 Pseudomonadota bacterium | reverse complement strand
CGGGAAGCATGATCGTATGCAGTTTTGTCAGCGGCACGTCATATTCCTCAACTGTCGAACTCATCGCCAACGGCGAGCCCAGCCTCGGCGGCCCATTCGGCCGATGGCATCTTGCCACCGCCTTCGGGGCGCACACGCTTCACCAGAATGCGCCCGCCGACGGATTGCACCTCTATCCCGTCTTCAGTGATGGCCCGAATGCGGCCCGAGATACCGTCACCCGGAACGCGCGCTGCATCGAAGATACCCAGCTTTGCACCCTTGTAGGTGGTCCAGGCCCCGGGCGCCGGATTGGTCCCCCGGATCAAGTTGTAAGCCTGCGCCACTGGGGCGTGCCAATTGACCTTGGAATGCCGCGCCGTGCAGCGCCGCTCATAGCTCGCTTTCGCCTCGTCCGGGACGATCCGAGGTGGGTTGCCCGTGCGGAAGAGATCACAGACCTGCAACACACTGTCCACGGCTGGGGGATAAATCTTCTTGAAATAGAGATCGATAACTGTGTCATCCGGCCCGATCTCACACTCCCATTGCAGCAGAGAATCGCCCTCATCCAGCCCGTCGGTGGGGTAGAACCATGAAAAGCCCGATGTGGTGTCGCCCATGATGATCGGCCAGTTCACCGCGCTCGGACCCCGGTATTTAGGCAGGAGCGAGGGGTGGAAGCAGATCGAGCCGTGGGTCGGTGCGTCACGCGCGGCTTCGGGGACAAAGACGTTCACGAACGCCATCACCATTAGGTCGGCGGAATAGCCCTTGAGCGTATCAAGCGCAGCGGCATCGTCAAAATTCGCAGGCTGCTCGACCGGCAGGCCTTGCTCCAACGCGAACTCTTTGATCGGATCGACAGGCTTGCCGTCGCGATCCGGCTCGCAATAGACGGCCACGACCTCGTCGGTGCCGGTCTCCAAGAGCTTGGCCAAAACGTCCTTTCCGAACGCTTGCTGGCCCATCACGATCAGACGCATTTGCGCCCCTCCCAGTTTTGCGGTCGAAGTCTTGCGCCCCGTTTTCCGCTTGTCTTTACGCGCCCCGGACTTGATCCGGGGCCTCGTCGCCCTGCCAGAGGCCCCGGATCAAGTCCGGGGCGCGGTGGCGATCACTCCGCAGCCATCGCCTTAGGTTCACCCACGGCGCCGCTTTCGATCACCTGCTGAAGCGCTTCACCTTCGTAGCCCAAAACTTGCGTCAGGACCTCGACGGTGTGCTCGCCCAAAAGCGGCGAGCGGGTCACCTCGGCGGGACTGTCGCTCAGTTTGATCGGGCAGCCGACGGACACATAACGTCCACGCTCTGGATGGTCGCATTCGACAATGGTGCCGGTCTCGCGCAACCCTTCATCTTCAATCAGTTCCTTGGTCGACAGGATCGGGCCGACAGGGATGTTGAGCGGGTTGCAGATTTCCATGACTTCGAACTTTGTCTTCGTCATGGTCCACTGCTCGATCCGCTCGAAAATCTCGTTCAGCTTGTCGAGACGATCAGGCGGCGTCGCGTAGCCTTCCGCTGTCTTCCACTCGGGCTTGCCGATCACATCGCAGACGTTTTCCCAAACGGCGGCCTGCGTGATGAAATAGGTGTAGGCGTTCGGGTCGGTTTCCCAGCCCTTGCACTTGAGGATCCGGCCCGGCTGGCCACCGCCCGAGTCGTTACCTGCACGCGGGGTGGCTTCGCCGAAGGGAACACCTTCACCGAACTGGCTGTATTCCTTGAGCGGGCCTGCGTCGAGGCGTTGCTGATCGCGGAGCTTCACGCGTGTGAGGTTCAGCACGCCATCCTGCATGGCGGCGGAGACCTTCTGACCGCGCCCGGATTTCTCACGGTGATAGAGCGCGGTGACGATGCCGAGGCAGAGGTGGAGCCCGGTGCCGCTATCGCCAATCTGCGCGCCGGTCACGAGCGGTGGACCATCGCGGAAGCCAGTGGTTGAGGCCGCGCCGCCTGCGCATTGCGCGACGTTCTCATAGACCTTGCAATCCTCGTACTTGCCCGGCCCGAACCCCTTGATCGAGGCGAGGATCATGCGCGGGTTGATCTCTTGAATGCGTTCCCAGGTGAACCCCATCCGGTCGAGCGCGCCGGGCGCGAAATTCTCGACCATCACGTCGCATTCTTCGATCAGCCGGGTCAGCACCTGCTTGCCCGTCTCGTTCTTCGAATTGAGCTCAATCGACCGCTTGTTGTGGTTGAGCATGGTGAAATATAGGCTGTCGGCCCCCGGCACATCCACCAATTGTTTGCGCGTCGCATCACCGACACCGGGACGCTCGACCTTGATCACATCCGCACCGAACCACGCCAGCAGTTGCGTGCAGGTCGGACCGGATTGGACATGCGTGAAGTCCAGTACTTTGACACCTTCGAGAGCTTTCATAAGCCTTTATCCTCGCTAAATTTTCTTCGCCTGAGGATAGCGCGCCTGCGCCACCACGGAGTTTGGATTGAGGTTCCCGATATTACCGCTTTCCTTGCCAGCAGCTGGATCGATTGCGGCATTAATCAAGGTTGGCTTTCCGCTGGCGAAGGCCGCATAGACCGCGCGCTTCAGGTCGTCAGGGTTGGTCACCGTCTCCCCTTCGCCGCCGAAGGCCTGCATCATCAGGTCATATCTAGCGTCCTTCACGAAGACGGTAGTGGCCGGGTCTTCGCCCCCGCCCCAGTTCTCCCCATCGCCGCGATAGATGCCGTTGTTGTTGAAGACCACGACGCAGACCGGCAGGTTGTAGCGGCAGATGGTTTCCACCTCCATCCCGCAGAAACCGAACGCGCTGTCGCCTTCGACGGCGAGCACCTGCTTGCCGGTTTCAATGGCGGCTGCAATCGCTGCGCCCATGCCGATCCCCATCACACCCCAGGTGCCGACATCGATGCGGTGACGCGGCTTGTGAATGTTCACAATCGAACGCGCCATGTCGAGCGTGTTGGCGCCCTCGTTCACCAGGATCGTGTCTGGGTGGTCGTTGATCGCGGTTTTGATCACGCCCAGCGCAGCGTGGTAATCCATCGGGTCGTTGTTGTTCTGAAGTTTGGAGGCCATGCGCTCCATGTTCGCTTCGGCCTTGGTACGCACCTGCTCCAGCCACGCTTCCGGGGGCGCGATACCCTCGCCTTCCATCGCATCGATGAGCGCCTGCGCGCAGGACCCGGCATCCCCGACCAAAGGCGCGGCGATTTCCACGTTGGAGTCCATTTCCTCGGCATCGATGTCGATCTGGATGAAGCGCTTGCCGCCCGGCTCGCCCCATTGCTTGCCCTTGCCGTGGCTGAGCAGCCAGTTGATCCGCGCGCCGACCATGATGACGGCGTCGGAGTCTTTCAAAACCAGCGAACGCGCGGCGGAGGCGCATTGCGGATGTGTGTCGGGCAAGAGCCCCTTGGCCATCGACATTGGCAGGAAGGGATAGCCTGACTTTTCGACCAGTTCGCGGATGATGTCATCCGACTGGTCATAGGCTGCGCCCTTGCCCAACACGATCAACGGCCGCTCGGCCGATTTCATCACATCAATCGCACGCGCAACAGCTTCGGGAGACGGCGTTTGCCGCGGCGCCGGGTCAATCACTTTAACAAGGGATTTCTTGCCCTCTTCGGCATCCATGATCTGGCCGAGCATGGCGCCCGGGATATCGAGATACACGCCGCCGGGCCGCCCGCTGACGGCCGAACGAATGGCGCGGGCGACCGCGATGCCGATGTCTTCGGCGTAGTTCAGACGATAGGCCGCCTTGCAGAAAGGCTTGGCCATGGCGAGCTGGTCCATCTCCTCATAATCGCCCTGCGCGAGGTCGACGATTTCGCGTTCGGACGAGCCCGAGATCAGGATCATCGGCCAACAGTTTGTCGTGGCGTTGGCCAAAGCTGTTAGGCCGTTCATGAAGCCGGGCGCGCTGACCGTCATGCACACGCCGGGCTTCTTGGTTAGAAAGCCCGCTACGCTTGCGGCGTAGCCTGCGTGCTGTTCATGCCGGAAGGAGATGACCCGCATGCCTTGCGCCTGCGCGTAACGCCCAAGGTCAGTGATCGGAATTCCGGG
>JBCBTR010000156.1:0-4299 GCA_039818545.1 Pseudomonadota bacterium | reverse complement strand
GGTGCTTCTTGTGGCCGCCTGCGGGAATGGCGGTGACGCTGAAAGTCCGGCTCAAGGAGCCGAAACCGAGGCTGCTGCAGTAGAAGCAGCCGCTGCGCCCGAAGAGATCACGGTCAGCGAGGCCGAGCTTGAAGGCAATCCATTCCTTCAAGACTGGGACACACCGTATGGCGTGCCGCCCTTCGCTGACATTGAAGACAGCCATTACATGCCGGCGATCAATCATGGCGTGCTCGAGCTTCGCAAGGAAATTCAGGCGATCATCGAAAACGAAGAGGCTCCGACCTTCGAGAACACGATCCTTGCGCTGGAGACTGCTGGCGGCGAGTTGAACAAGGTCTTCTTCACCTTCTCCAACATCACCAATACCGACACCAATGACACCCTGCGCGAGCTCGAAAGCGACGTCTGGCCGCTGCTGACACGTGAGACGGACGCCATCACCCTCAATGGCGATCTATATGCCCGGGTGAAAGCGGTCTATGACGAGCGCGACAGCCTCGGCCTTGATGAACAGGCCGCGCGCCTGCTGGAGATCACCCACCGCGATTTCGTGAAGGAGGGAGCTGCGCTCGACCCGGAGACGAAGGCCCGCGTCGCCGAGATCAATGAAGCGATTGCCGGTCTGACGACGCAGTATGGCCAGAACCTTCTCGCTGAAACCAAGGATTTCAAGATCGAGATCACCGATGAGGCCGATCTTGCCGGCCTGTCGGACAGTTTCGCCGGGGCGTTGAAGGTCGAAGGCGAGGACAAATGGATCGTCGGCCTCGACCGCTCTGTCTACGAGACGTTCATGACGCAGTCGGAAAACCGCGATCTGCGTAAACAGCTTTTCGATGGCTATCGCCTGCGCGCCTCCGAAGGCGACAACGATAACGGCCCGATTGCAATCGAGATTTCCCAGCTGCGGGCCGAGCGCGCGCGCCTGATGGGTTATGAGACGCACGCGCATCTCATTCTCGAAACCAATATGGCGAAGTCACCCCAGGGCGCGGAAGAATTTCTTCTCCGTGTCTGGCGGCCGGGGCTCGCCCGCGCCATCGAGGAGCGTGCCGAGATGCAGGCCCTGATCGGCGAGGGATTTGAGCTCGACGGGCATGACTGGTGGCACTACTCGGAGAAAGTCCGTCAGGATAAGTTCGCGTTCGATGAGAACGTGACCAAACCCTATTTCGAGCTTGATGCGGTCCGCGCCGGGGCGTTCATGATGGCTGAACGCCTCTTCGACATCACGCTTGAGGAAGTCGAGACGCCTGTCTGGAACCCGGTCGTCACCTCCTATGACGTTCGCGACAAGGAAAGCGGTGAGCATCTCGGTCTCTTCATGATGGATATGTATGCCCGTGACTCCAAGCGGGGCGGGGCATGGATGAGCAGCTATCGCGGCGCGTCCAATATCGATGGAAACAGTATTCGCCCGGTCGTCACCAACAATCTGAACCTGATCACGCCGGCCGCCGGCGAGCCGACCCTGATGCGCTTCGGCGAAGTCGAGACCCTGTTCCACGAGTTCGGCCATGGCCTTCACGGCCTGCTCACGCAGATCGATTACGAGACCTTCTCCGGCGTCGATGGCCCGCGTGACTATACCGAGTTCCCGGCGCAAATGCTCGAGCACTGGGCGGGCCATCCGGAAATGCTGGCTGAATACGCCCTGCATTACGAAACCGGCGAAGTGATCCCGCAGGACCTGCTCGACAAACTCAACGCTGCGTCGAACCACAATCAGGGCTTCAGAACGACCGAATACGTCGCCGCCTCGCTGCTCGATCTTGCCTGGCACTCGCTCACCGTTGAGGAAGCCGCTGAGATCACCGATGCCCGCGCCTTCGAGGTGCAGGTGCTGGAAGGTTATGGCCTGATCCCGGAGATCGAGCCGCGCTATCGCAGCCAGTATTTCAGCCACATCTTCGCGGGCGGATACTCCGCCGGCTACTATGCTTATCTTTGGTCTGAAATCCTTGATGCCGACGGCTTCGAAGCCTTCAAGGAAGCCGGTGATATCTTCGATCCGGAAACGGCCGCGCGCCTCAAGAAGTGGGTGTATGAGTCCGGCGGCCTGCTAGAAGCAGATGAGCTTTACCGCAACTTCCGTGGATCAGACCCAAGCATCGAACCGCTCCTGCGCGGTCGTGGCTTTGACGTCACCGAAGGCGGAGACGGCTAGAGGCTATTCCGCGTCGAGGCGTTTCAGCAACGTGTTTGCGATCGCCTCGGCCGGGGCCTGCGTGTTGAGCACCACGGCTATATAGGCCTCGCGCTCGACATCATAGACGGCCATCGCTTTCCCATTGGGCGAGCCGCCGACATGGCCGACCCAAACGGTCGGGCGGTCCGGGTCCGGCACGTCGAGGGTCATGACGCCCCGCCCGTATGCCATGGGATCGTTGAACATCGGATAGAGCGCCTGGAAGGCGAGGGTACGGGTCTGTTCGGAGAACAGTTCCGCATTGAGGTAGGCCGAGAGAAACACAAGCATATCCTCTGGTGTCGACCGGATCGCGCCCGCGCCTGCAATGTTGGCCAGTTCAGCCGCGTCCGGGGCATCCGGCCCACCGGTGGGGACCATAGATGACTTGGCATCGTCAGCCTCGATCACGGCAAAGGATGACAGCGACAGCGGCTGCGCAATGCGCGCATCGACGATCTCGGCAAAACTTTTACCTTCAACCTGCTCGGCGATGTGGCTGAGCATCAGGTAACCGGTATTGCTGTAATGCCAGTTCGTGCCCGGACAGAAGTCGAGTCCATTGCGGGCCGATGTTTCGATCAGGCGGTCAAATGAGTTCGGCCACGTCTTCTCTTGTTGGGCAGGGTCTTCGTTGAACGAGAACACGCCGCTTGTGTGGGTGAGCAACTGGTCGACCGTGATCAGCGCGGCATCCGGGAAGTCCGGCAGCCATACGGACAGCCTTTGATCGAGGGAGAGTTTGTCCTCTTCCACCAGTTGCAGGATGACGGTGGCGGTCGCCATCTTTCCAACGCTCGCCCACCAGAAGGCATCGGCATCGGACGGCCCATCACCATAGCTTGCAGACCATGACCCGGTGCCGGGCTCCCAAAGCGCCACAGCCGCTCGGGTTGCGTCCGTCTGCTCAGCGACGAGGCTCGTAAATTCAACCTCCAGCGCGCTGGCGAGCCGTGCGGGCACCGCCTGGAAAAGATCGAGCTGCGCTGCCGGAAACGCATCATTCGCCAACGGTGCGCGAAGCTCTGGTCCGGCATAGGCGGCGCCGGCCTCGCACGCCCGTTTCTCGATTTGCGGAGTCGAACAGCCGGCAAGAATCAGCGCTGTGGTGAAGGCGAAACGAATCATGTCGGGGTCCTAATCTACTGGGGTCCCTATAGCGGTCGCTCGCTTCGCCGCTCAAATGACGAACCGGACAGGTAGCCCCGGTTCACCTGTTTAAGGCACCGTGGATGCCCAGATCATGGGCGGCAGCGCCCAAGAACTGGGCGCCGGTGTACTCCAGACGCTGCGGAGTCCTTGAGCGCTCTGGTCCCGCTTCGCCGTTTCTGGTCTCCCGGATCGCGTCATCCGTAAACGGAGACCAAGGGAGGGCCTCGTGCCAAAACAATTCAAACTCGCGTCGCGCCATTTCGCGCGGCTGGCGGCGCTTGCGCCCATCGCATTTTTTGCCGCTGCGCCAGCCTTTGCGGATACGGGCGACACCGCCTGGATCCTGACGGCCACCGCGCTCGTCCTGTTCATGACCCTGCCGGGCCTGGCCCTGTTCTATGGCGGTCTCGTCCGCTCCCAGAACGTCCTGTCCGTCCTGATGCAGTGTTTCGCCATCGCCTGCCTGATGTCTGTCGTCTGGCTGGCCGTGGGCTATTCCATCGCCTTCGGAGACGGCAATGGCGCGGCTGAAGGCGCAGGCCAGTTCACCGGCGGTCTCGGCAAGGCCTTCCTTTCAGGTGTTGAAGCAGACTCCATGTCGGGAACGATCCCCGAAGGCCTGTTCTTCATGTTCCAGATGACCTTCGCGATCATCACGCCGGCCCTCATTGTCGGGGCCTATGCCGAACGGGTGAACTTCCTCGCCGTGCTGCTGTTCAGCGCGCTGTGGCTGGTCATTGTCTATGCCCCCGTCACCCACTGGGTCTGGGGCGGGGGATGGCTCGCCGATCGCGGCGTGGCAGACTTCGCTGGCGGGCTTGTGGTTCACGCGACTGCTGGCATCTCCGCGCTGGTCTTTGTCCTGATGATGGGCAAGCGCACCGGCTTCCCCGAAGAGCTCCACCCGCCACACAACCCGGCCTATGTCATGCTTGGCGCGGCTATGCTCTGGGTCG
>JBCBTR010000155.1:0-4306 GCA_039818545.1 Pseudomonadota bacterium | reverse complement strand
GTTCGAACTGTTTCTGGTTGTTCGTGGAGTGCTCGATGCCAAGCTGCGAGTAAGCGAGAATGTCGTCGAGCATGCGCAGCAGGTGCTGGCCGCTTTCGGATATCCGCTCGGCATAAGCACTCATCTCATCGGGCGAGAGAGAAATGTTGGAGCCGGTCGCCATCAGGCGCGAGAAACCGATAATGACATTCAGCGGCGTACGCAGCTCATGGCTCATCGACTCCAGAAAGCGCACCTTGGACCGGTCGGCGGCCTCGGCCTCGCTCAATGCGCGCTCCAGATCAGCCTCGCGGTCGGCGCGTTCGGTAATGTCTGAGAAGAGATAAACCCCTGCCCCATTGTCTCCATAGGACACGCTGGGTTCGAAGACCTTGCCGTTCACCACCACGTTGCGATTGGCGGACGCCTCGTCGAAGGAGAAGTCGCGATCGAAATTGTCGCGGAAGGCCTTGTTGGTCAGCAGTTTCTCATTGTTCGGGCTGAGCAGCGCAAAGCCGTCCTTCATGGCCTCGATGGCGGAGACGAGATTTGAGTGGCTCTCGCGCTCGGCAAAACGTGCCTTGATCTCCTGCCGAAGCTGAAACTGGCTGTTCCGGCAGCCGACATCCAGCGCAAAAATCAGAACGAGTGCCAGAAAGAAGTACACATAACCCGACGATCCGAGGAAGACCGTGGACAGGCCCGCCCCGAGACAGGTCGGGATGACAAAGAGCATGGTCGGCCCACGCGCCGTCGACAGGATCGCCGTCGTACCAGCTGCCATGGCGATCTGGATCGAAGCAAAGAAGAAGATCGCGACATCGCCCGTGCCAGCCGCGCGCAGGGCCGGCAACGCCCAGATAATTCCGAGGATGAAGGACTGGATCGCGCCCATTCGAAGCAACCGGCCGGACACGACCTGAGGCGCTTCGCGATTGCCGAAGCGCTTGTAGATCCGCCACATCAGGACCGAGTTCACGACGCAGACGAGGCACCAGCCATACTCGATCAGGCCGACAGACCCGCTGATCAGCGCCATCGAGATAACAACGATGATCGAGTTCAGCGCATTGATCGCAGCGATGATCCCCAGACGGCTCGCCAAAAACATCTGCTGAGCGCGGACAAACGCCATGTCCTGGCGCGCCTGCTCCTGCTCTGTACTGGATACCGTTGGGGCGCTCAAATCTTCACCGGTGACTTCTACTCAAGTCCCGCATACGGCAACGTCCTTAACATTCAGCAACCATAGCGAGAGAGATTCTGACGATTGCCTCAATAATGCAGACAGGGTGAAAAAATCCTGAGTAAACAGAAAGCTAACGCCGTCTCCGGATTTGAGCTAATCCACTGAACCGGCCTTCAATCATAAGCGTGTAGACCAGAGACTGATCGCCGGGACTGCCCGGCACAGACCCTCAGCTGGAGCCTGCACCGTGCCGGAAGACATTCAGATTGCCGAAGACAATGAAGCCCAAAAGGCTGACCGCAGCCATCTGATGGAACTTGTCCGGGCCCTCGCCGCGTTTGCGGTCGTCTCGGGTGTCTTCGTGATGATCCCACGCATTCTGGACGCCGACTCCTGTTGCGAAGTCTACGCCGGCGCACCCGTTACGGTGCTGACCGTTTAAAGCGCGGCAATTGCCTCACTGACAGCGACAACCCGGCGCGCCTCTTCGAGGTGCAGCAGCTCCGTCATCTTGCCATTCACCTTGATCACGCCCCTGCCGGCGTTTTCCGGATCAGCGAAGGCGGCAATCACGGCCCGCGCCTGCTCAACCGCTTCGGGCTCCGGTGAAAACACCGAATTGCACGTCTCGATCTGGCTCGGATGGATCAGCGTCTTGCCATCAAAGCCGAGCACGCGCCCCTGACGGCACTCCGCTTCAAGACCCGTCCCGTCCTTGATATCATTGAACACACCGTCAATGGCGAGCAGATCATAGGCGCGTGCGGCGGCCAGCGTCAGGCCAAAGGCGGTCTGGAAAGCGGCCCGGTCCGGCGTGGCCTGCGCGCGATACTCCTTGGCGAGGTCATTCGTCCCCATGACAAATCCGGTCAGTCGCGTGCGGCCAACCGCTTCGGCGATATCCTGAATGTTCAGGATGGCTTTCGGCATCTCGATCATGACCCAGAGCGCCATATCGTCCGGCGCACCGGCGCGGCTCATGGCATCGTTCAGCCGGTCAATGTCGCCGCCATCAATGACTTTCGGCGCGAGGATCCCGTCCGGGCCAGCGGCAACAGCTGCATTGAGATCATCAAGGCCCCATTCCGTGTCCAGCCCGTTGATGCGGATGATCAGCTCACGCCCCCCATAACCGCCGCCGGTCACGGCAGAGGCCACAGCAGCGCGCGCATCCGCCTTTGCATCAGGGGCGACGGCGTCTTCAAGGTCCAGGATCAGCGTGTCGGCCGGCAGGCCCTTGGCTTTTTCAAGCGCACGTTCATTAGCCCCCGGCATGTAGAGGCAGGAGCGGCGGGGGCGGTGATCGGACATGGGGACCTCTTGACGGTAGGAGCAGAAACGCCTCCCGATGCCGCGTATGAGCGATGAAGTCCAGATCAGGCGCGGCGAGACGACCGATCATGCCGCGCTGGCAGACATCTTCCATGAGTCGGTTCGGGATGGCGCGACGCTCTATTCCGGCGCACAGCGCATGGCGTGGTCGCCTGCCCCGCCGGAGATGGCGGACTGGTCGGCAAAACTGAGTGCGCAGACGGTTTTCGTGGCGGAGGCCGGCGGCAAGCCTGTCGGCTTTCTCACGCTCATGCCGGATGGCGACGTGGACCTTGCCTACATCCACCCGTCACACAAAGGCAAAGGGCTGTTTCGCAGGCTCTACAACCCGCTTGAAGCGCAGGCCCGCGAAGCCGGGCTGAAAGCGCTCACCACCCATGCGAGCCTTCACGCTCATCCGGCATTTCTCGCGGTCGGGTTTAAGGTGACCGAGGAAGAGCATGTCGCGCGCAATGGCGAGACCTTCCAGCGCTTCGCCATGCGAAAGATGCTCTAAAGCGTCTCTGGTTCGACCGCTGCAAGGCCCGCTTAGGCGGCGATGCTGCCCAATGTCTCGGCGATCCGGTCGACCGGCGCATCATCGGGGCCGATGCCGTAATCAGCCGTCAGCTGCAGGATGTTCGGATAAGCGATGCGGACCTCGCCCCCGGTCTCATAGACGAGCATTTTAAGCGGCAGTTCCAGACCCATGCGCGGATCGGCCCGCATCAGCGGCGTGCCGGCTGTCGGGTTTCCGAAAATGAAGAGCGTCGAAGGGGGCAGCTCGAGACCGGCCCCGGTCGCGCCCGCTGAATGATCGACAACCGCAAACACGGTGAGCGGGCGTGCATCCAGCGCCGTGCGCAGCCGGGCAACGGTTTCGGCATGGGAGAACTCACTGATTAGGGCGAGCTGGGCCGGTTGCGTGCTGGCGGCTTCATCGAGCGAAATCGTTGCATTCGCGGGCGCAGTTGCCGCGGGCGGCGGCGTCGCACACGCGGCCAGGGCGGCCAGAATCGCTCCGACAGGCAAAACCAGTTTCATGACGTCTCTCCGTAACGGTTCCCCGATCCAACGCACGGGGCGAGGCGGAGTTCAATTCACTTTGTGTGAAGCCCGGCCCGGTCTAAAGCCAAACGCATGACCGAGATCAGAGGATACACCGCGCAGGGGTTCGAGCCGGTGCGCGACGCTTTCGCCGCCAACTTCGAGGACGACGAAGAGCTGGGCGCTGGCTTTGCCGTCATGCTCGACGGCGAGACTGTCGTGGATCTTCAGGGCGGCTGGGCTGATCGCAAAAAGACCCACGTCTGGGATGCGGAGACCCTCGTCCCGGTCTTCTCGACAACCAAGGGCGTTGCCGCGCTGGTCATCGGGATGCTGCTCGATCGCTCAGTCGGCGAGCTGACCTACGACACCGCCGTGGCCTCGATCTGGCTGGAGTTCGCAGCGCAAGGAAAAGATAAGGTCACAATCGGGCAGATGCTGTCTCATCAGGCCGGCCTGCCCGGCTTTGCCGAAGAGATCGATCCGGCCCTCTGGCTCAACCCGCCCGCCTGCGCTGCGGCCATCGCCGCCCTGCCCCCGCTCTGGGCGCCCGGCACCGCGCATGGCTACCACCCCCTCACCTGGGGGTATCTGGTCGGTGAACTTGCAAAGCGGATCGACGGGCGCACGCTCGGTACGATCCTGCGGGAGGACATTTGCGCGCCCGCCGGCATTGATTTCCAGATCGGCCTTCCCGAAGCCGATCATGCCCGCTGCGCCGACATCCAGCGCCCGCGCGCGCTCGCTGCCCTCGGTGGCATCATTGATCTCACCGAGGGC
>JBCBTR010000154.1:0-4308 GCA_039818545.1 Pseudomonadota bacterium | reverse complement strand
GTCCGCAAATCGAGTCGGTCTGGGAGGGGGGGCTGAACTTTTCGCGCCGCTTCCGGGGGTCTGGCGCGCGCGTGCGCGCGGGGGTGACCTATGCCGAGGGCGATCTTGCGAGCCGTCCCACCTTGCCGGCCGTCAGCGCAGACATCTCCACTACTTCGGCAGGCATTGAGTTCGAATGGGACCGGTTTAGCCTCGCTGCCTCGGCTCTGACCTCGGACAATGGTGTGCCGGGCGGCGATTATGACTCCTGGAGTGTCGGGGCAACGACAGGCGGGTTTGGCGCAGACTGGTCGCTCACAATTGCAAGCGCCGAGGACGCCCGCCTGCAGGCCCGCTCTGATTCGACCGCCTTCGGAGCGGCCTGGGACATCGCCGAGGGCCTGAGACTTGCGGTCGGCTATCAACGAAATCGGCTTGAATTGCCCGATTTTGATGCAGATTCGCATGGCGCCGTGTTGGAAATCACACAGACCTACTGAAACGACGGGCCTTGCGGATACTTAATCTTTGCTTAACTGAGAATAGTGCTTAGTTAGCTGTCGAGGATGGGTGAAATGCGCTCTGCGGTACTGACTCTTTTTGCGATAGCGACGCTCGCTGCGGCCCCTGCCGTAGCGGATGATCGCGACGCATCCGAGTCGCTGAGCATGAATGCACCGACCATTGCGGAAACAGAGCTGGCCGAGCCAGACTGGTTCCAGGCCTTCACGACCTCGGCGGCCAAGAATCTCACCGGTATCGAGATTTGGGAAACCGAGCCCGCGCGCGATATCAACCTGCAATGGGTCAAAGGCGACCGTTGGCAGTTGAACATCGACGTGAAGACCCGTGGAAATGGCTCACCACTGCCCCGCGAAGAAGTGTCTGCCGGAGCAACATTCCGCCTGACCCCGCGCATCAGCATTGGCGGTGCCGTCAGCATCGGTGCCGAAGAGCTTGAGCGCAAATCTGTCTGGGATGATGAAGAGCTTGAAGCTGGGATCCGGCTGAAGTCTGCCTTCAAGTTCTAGGACTCTTCCTTTGATGGCGTTGATTTCGGTGCAAGGCCGAATGACGTCCCGTCGCCTTCTTCATCAGCAATGATCACGCCCGGATTGTCCGGATCCCGATATTCGTAGCCCTTCTGGTCCGGTCCGGGAAACAGATCGAGCTGTCGGGGATCGATTTTTGGTCCGCGTCTCTTTTTGCGCGGCTTGGTGCGGCCCGACCGGAAATAGAGCTCGTCTGTGTCATCCTCTGCCTTTTTGGCGGGTGCCTTCGCGGGCCTGGAAGCCTTCTTTTTCTTTGAGGCTGTCTCCAGCTTCCAATAGGTCACTGCATATACCGGTGCCCCGGCCGCATCTTCGTACCGCTGCACGAAGCCCGCCCCGACGCCGGCTTCAGCGGCGTCATCGGAGATCTCCGGCGTGTCGTCGCCCGGGCTGATCCACTCGGTCTCCAACGCGCCAATCGTCACTTCGCCGGCCAGTGCTTCCGCCTCATGGCGGGTCCGGGCAGCCGGTTCCGGCGATGCCAGGGCCTCGGCGGCAGAAGCGGCAAGAGGATAGAGATGACTCATTCTGGACAGCTAAGGAGCGGACAGGGCTGCGTCCAGCCTGTTCACCCGAGAGGCGGCGAGCCGGGCAAATCTCAGTGTTACCGCCTTGCGCCGCGCGGCGGCTAGCGGCGATGGCGTGCAATCCCTCAGAACAGCCCCGCCAAATCCGTCTGCAACGATGAGCCCGGCCTCCTCAGGGATCAGTTCCCTGGGAAAGGCGTGAGAGACCGCGAAGAAGAAGCGGTCACAGAAGGGGCGATATTCCGGCCATTTGGCATCGCTGCGAAAGTCGGCCACCGACGATTTGATCTCAGCAATGACGATCTCGCCATTGGTGCCAATCGCTGCCACATCGGCGCGGCGACTGTTGGCAAGGGTCATCTCGGTGACGCCCTCAAACCCAAGATCGCTGAAAAGGCGCAGCACGCCCCGCGCAATCGCCGCTGCATCTGGCGACATCGGATCATAAGCCATATGGAGCCCGCCTGTTCCTGTCTTGTTCTCAAGAGAGCATGCGACGAAGGCAGCCGTCAATGCGCGGCCGTGTCGGCGCAAAAGAAAACCCCGGCCACTCGGCCGGGGTTTTTTGACCTGTCTTGCAGGCAGAGCTTACATGAAGCCCTTGAACTTGTCCTTGAAGCGGGACACGCGGCCGCCGCGATCCAGCAGCGCCTGATTGCCGCCGGTCCAGGCGGGGTGGGTTGTCGGGTCGATATCCAGCACAAGGCGATCGCCTTCTTTGCCCCAGGTGGAGCGGGTCTGGTATTCGGTGCCGTCATTCATCACCACGGTGATGAAGTGATAATCGGGATGGCCTTCGGCTTTCATCGTCGTCGCCTCGTCTCGCGCAAAGGGGCTTGCACGTGTGGAAATTCGAAAGCGCGGATGTATCGGAAACCGGCCGGGACTGCAAGGGCCAGAATCAGGCTTCGCCCCGGCTGCGCAGCCATATCAGCAAAAGCGGAATCCAGATCAGCGACAATGTAATCGTGCCTTTGACGGCCTGATAGCTGATCCACAGCCAGAACAGGCGTTTCCGGTTGGCTTTCAGATAAGCAAGCGCGCTCTTTATCCGGCCAACCGGACCCTTGCGAGGCGAGGGAGCTGTATCGGTCTCAGGCGTCATCACTTCCAGCGGACGAGAAGGCTTTCGCTTTGCGAAGACGCGCTTCGAGCAACGGGTAGAGGGTGTCATTGCCCGCAAGAATGTTGCCGGTTGTCAGCACGTCGCCGCCATCGATTTCCCCGACCATACCGCCGGCCTCGCGAACGATAACGGCACCTGCCGCAACGTCCCATGATTTCAGATGCCGTTCCCAGAAACCGTCAAACCGGCCGGCAGCCACATAGGCAAGGTCCAGCGCCGCAGACCCGTAACGGCGAATGCCGGCACAGACGGGCGTCATTGCTGCAAGCTCACCCCAGAATTGCTGGTGGTGCTCTTCGGCCTTTCCGAGCCATGGCGTGCCGGTCGCGATCACGGAGTCGCTCAGCCGGGTGCGGGTCGCGACGCGCAGCTTGCGATTGTCGAGCCAGGCTCCGCGCCCTTTCTCGCCCCAGAAGATCTCGTTCTTGGCCACGTCATAGACCACGCCGCAGAACAGCTGGCCCTCGCGTTCCAGTGCGATGGAGACGGCAAAATGCGGCTGGCCGTGCAGGAAGTTCAGTGTCCCGTCGAGGGGATCGACGATAAAGCGGTTGGTCTTGTCGCTGCCCTCAACGACGCCTCTTTCTTCCATGACGAAGCCATAGCCGGGGCGCGCCTTGCTCAAGGCTTCAAAGATGATGTGCTCGGCGCGATGGTCGGCATTTGAGACAAAGTCTGCGGGGCCCTTCTTGGAGACCTGGAGATTCTCGACTTCATGAAAATCGCGCGCAAGGGAACGGCCTGCGCTGCGCGCGGCATTGATCATGACGGTCCCGACAGGGGAGGGTTTTGACACGCGCCTAGTCCGCCCGGCGCAGATAGGTGGAGTCGGAGGTCTGCACGATGATCTTCTCGCCCGGGCCAACAAAGGGCGGCACCATCACGCGCACGCCATTGTCGCAAACAGCAGGCTTGAAGCTGTTTGCCGCGGTCTGTCCTTTGACGACCGGCTCGGTTTCCATGATTTCGAGTGTCACCTGGTCCGGAAGGGACACACCAATTGGCGTTGTTTCGTAAAACTCGATGGAGACGACCATGCCGTCCTGCAGATACGCGCCCTGATCTCCGATAAAGTCGCGCTGCAGCTCGATCTGCTCGAAGGTTTCCTGATCCATGAAGGTGAAGGCGTTATCGTCAGCGAACAGGAACTGGTGGTCCTTCTGCTCAAGGCGAACCTTTTCCACCGTCTCAGATGACCGGAAACGCTCATTGAGCTTGGAGCCATTCATCAGATTGCGCAGTTCGACCTGATTGAACGCGCCGCCCTTGCCGGGCTTCACGGCGTTCGTCTTGACCGCACGCCAGACACTGCCCTGATGCTCGATAACGTTGCCCGGCTTGATTTCGTTGCCGTTGATCTTGGCCATGGGCCGCTCCTGTTCACATGTCGCGCGGGCGTAGCCGGGGCGGGAGAGGGGGTCAAGCCGAAGAGGCTGCCGTGTCGCAGCCGTTTTGCAAACGGCTCTCAGCCCGCTATTCTCGGAAGCCAACGCACAAGGGGATCTGCATGGGCGATATCATCAACCGGTTTATGAACTTCGACAAACTGATCGGCGCAGGCCTGATCAAGATCATCTACTTTGTCGGGCTCGCCCTGATCATCATCGGCACACTCATCACCATG
>JBCBTR010000153.1:0-4427 GCA_039818545.1 Pseudomonadota bacterium | reverse complement strand
GACCATGTCGGCGGCCACACTTCCAGCTTTGACTACAATGACGGCTTCGTCTTCGACGAAGGCCCGCACATCTCCTTCACCAAGAATGAGCGCATCAAAACGCTCTTTGCCGAAAGTGTCGGTCAGGAATTCGAAGCTGGAAGTGTGGCCGCCGACATGGTCGCGCGCCTCGTAAATGACCGGCTGCAAGCCTTGCGTCTTAAGCTGGTGAGCTGCGCCAAACCCTGCGCATCCTGCGCCCAGAATGCGGATGCCATTGTCGGCCATTTGATCGCTGCTCATTCAATTCTCCGTTCGCGAAGCGCTGCCTGACCCGTCCAGCTTGTTCTCGCTGCCGACCGGTGAGGTGTATGTATTCTGCGCGATCCGCTTAGCCACCTGATATTACTGGAACGTCAATTGCGAAGCGCGTGCCAGAATCCAAGTATCGAACACAAATTCGGAGTCCAGATCGTGAAATTCCACGAAACACCACTCAAAGGCGCATTTTTAGTCGAGCAGGAGCCGAGATCAGACGCGCGCGGCTTCTTTGCGCGTGCCTACTGCAAAGACGAATTTTCCGATGTCGGCGCTGATTATGATTTCGTGCAGGCCAATATGTCCGGCAACGTCTCCGCCGGAACGCTGCGGGGGCTGCATTATCAGGACGAGACAGCGCCGGAAGCCAAGTTTCTGCGCTGCATTCGCGGGGCTGTGTACGATGTGATCGTGGATATGCGTCCGGGCTCGCCGACAAAGTATCAGTGGTTCGGGGCGGAAATCTCTGCCGAGAAACGCAACGCGATCCTCATTCCTCCGTTTTTCGCCCATGCGTATGTCGCTCTGACCGATGGTGCCGAAGTGTTCTACCAGACCTCCCATGCTTACGCGCCGGGTGCGGAGAAGGGTGTGCGCTGGGACGATCCTGCCATTGGCATCGAATGGCCCTGTCCGATCACGGATATTTCGGACAAGGACAAATCATGGCCGGATCTGGTGACGTCGGACTAGGCAAGGCCCAACACAGGTAATCTCCATCATGAGCCAGAAAATCATCGTGACCGGCGGAACCGGTTTCATCGGACACCACGCTGTTGCCGCGCTCAAAGCGAGCGGTCATGAGGTCATCGTGCCGACGAGCCGGACCCCGTCTGATCCGCAGGATGGCGTCACCTATGTGAACTGCGACCTGACCAGTTCGCAGGATATCGAAACTCTCGTGAAGCAGTCCGAGGCCAAGGCGCTGCTGCATATTGCCTGGCGCAATGCAGTGAGCGGGCTTTGGAGTGCGCCGGAGAATTCGCAGTGGCTGCAGTCCAGCCTCGAACTTGTCCGGGTGTTTCTGGCCGAAGGCGGGGAGCGCGTTACTGTGTGCGGGTCCTGCGGTGAGTATGACTGGTCGGGCGGCTTGTGCCAGGAGGACGAGACCCAGCTTCGCCCAAGTACGATTTACGGCACGGCGAAAGTGTCGATGCTGCACGGCGTGAAAGCGATGTGTGAGACGGCCGGGGCAAGCTTTGCCTGGGGCCGGCCTTTCTTCATCTACGGCCCTCGCGAGCATGAAAGCCGTTTGGGTGCATCTGTTATTCTGTCCCTGCTCAAGGGCATGGACGCGGAATGCTCGCACGGCATGCAGCTGCGTGATTACTGTCACGTCGGGGATGTCGGGCGCGGGCTTGCGGCTCTGGCTGAGAGCAAGTTGACCGGTGAGTACAATCTGGGGTCAGGACAGGCTATTCGCGTCCGTGATCTGATCGAGGCGATCGCCGAAGAAATTGGCCGCCCTGATCTCGTCCGGCTCGGGGCCCGCGAGGCACCGGCCTTTGAGCCGCCATTGATTGTCGCCGACATGACCAAGACCCGTCAGTCGGGCCTCGACTGGGAGCCGCAATTCACGCTGGAAAGCGGTGTGCGCGAGACAGTGGAATGGTTCCGACAGGCATGAGCCGCACCGAATACACCTGTACCAGTAGAATCGCACCACAAATCAGGCTTGTGAGAAGCGCCAGCAGGTGACGTGAAACCATGACGGATGTCGCTGTCATCATTGCCGCCTGGAATGCGGAAGCCTTTATCGGCAACGCCGTTCGCTCGGCGCTTGCTCAGACTGGCGTCTCGCTCGAGGTAATCGTGATTGATGATGCGTCTGGTGATGAAACGCTGGCGGCCGCACAGGCGGCGGCAGGTAACGATCAACGGCTGATTTGCGAGCGCCTTGAAAAGAATTGCGGCCCTTCAGCGGCGCGTAATCGCGCACTTGAGCTTGTCACCGCGCGCTATGTGGCTGTGCTCGATGCCGATGACGCGATGGTGGAGGGGCGGCTGGCCCGTCTGGTGGCGCAGGCCGATGAGACCGGCGCTGATATTGTGGTTGATAATCTGGCGCGCGTCACGGAGCCCGGCGGCGTGCCGGATGCGCGGCCCTTCCTGGATGGGTCGCATGCCCAAAAAGTAACGACGATTTCTCTGGCCGAGTATGTCGACCCGGAGACGACAGCACGCTTTGGCGGTGGCCTGGGTTTCCTGAAGCCCTTGTTTCGCATGGAGGCGGTGCGCGCGGCGGGGCTTCAATACGATGTCAGCCTTCGCAACAGCGAAGATTATTACTTTGTCGCCGAGTTGCTGGCGCGTGGGTCGACCATGTCGTTTACGCCGGAGACCGGGTATCTCTACACGGTGCGGGAGGGGTCTTTGTCGCATCGGCTGTCGCCGGCTTTGACGTCTGCGATTGTGGCCGCCGAAAGCCGTTTCCAGTCGCAATGGAGCCGCGAGGCTGAGCCCGCCTTGCAGGCAGCATTTCGGCGACGGCTGGCGCAATGGAAACGCGTGGATGCGTTAGAAGGGCTTGTCGCAGCGATCAAGCGCAGGAGTCCGGTGGCGGCTATAGGCGCGATTGCGTCACATCCGGCGCAGACCCCGTTCATGATTGGTCGGTTGATATCGATTGCTGTGTCGAAGGTGTTCGGCCTCAGTGACCGCACCGCGCGCTAAGCTAGCCACCGAAGATCGCATAGAAAATGCCTGTCCAGACGAGGCCGCAAAAGCCGAGGGTCAGGACTGTGGTTCGCCAGATCGGCCAGATGCCTTCATCTGCCGGGCCCATTCGGGCATGCGGCACGGATGGTTCGAAAGCTGCGGTGTAACGGGTGCGGGGCACACGTGTTCTCGGCTATGGCGCGCCGGGCAGGCGCTGTCTTGCAGGCTACACAACTACTAAGACAGATAGGTCTTAATGAGAGATTCCAAAGCTCTCCATCAAGGCAATCGCGGCAAGCGTTGATTCTTCTTAGTTTTCCCGAGCCGGGGCTGTGCATGCGGCATAGGATTCGGCGATCAGGAACATCAGGAGCCATAGGAAGACCGGTTCGGCGAGCCCGATGCCGGTGACCGCGCAGGCGAGCGCGATCCAGCACAGGATCAATCCGTGGGCTGCGCTGACCTTGCTGGCACGAATACCACCCCAGAGCACGCGAACGACATGGAGCAAGCCGAGCGTGATCGCCGCCACGCCCAGAAGGCCGATCTCCAAGAGCCATGCGGTGGGCCAGAGACCGGCTGCCTTCACACGGGTTAGGGGGCCGACAGCGTCGGGGGTTGAGGCGGCTGCGATGATCTCTGCGTGAGAGCCAAGCCCGTGGCCGAGCAGGGGAGCGGCCCTGACGGCTTCCACGATTGTGTCCCTGTAGATCGCGACTTCGGCGCGGGTATCTGTGATGCCAGCAAGCGCCAGCATCATTGAGATCGTTACGACCAGACCGGCGAGTGCGTTAAACACCAGCAGCGCTGGAAAGGCGGGCGTGCCAAAGGGGAAACTGTCTTCGTCTTTGCGTGCCTCGACCTGAAGGGCGAACACGCCGCTGATGGCCAGAACACTGATTGCGAGAATCGGACCTGAGCCCGTCTGCGCGATGGCGGCTCCCGACAGGACAGCGAGAGCCACGGTTGCCGGTCGCCGGCTTGCCGTTTCCGACCAGCGCTGCGTCAGGCTCATGTTCCGGCTGCCGCGACGCGGTGGCACTGTCAGCAGGCGCGAGGTGGCCAGTACGAGAAGCGAAACGTAGAGCGCGCCAGAGTCATGCCCGCTCCCCAGCGCGTCGCGGAAGACAGAGCCTCCGCCTGAGGCAAGCATCCACGCGAACAGCCATATCATGCCGGCAAGGCCGGCCGTCAGGCTGACGCGATCTCCAAGGGATCTTCGCCGGGCGGTGGGGCCAAGATGCAGACCGATCACCCAGGCTGCTCCGCCCCCTGCCAGCAGCGCGAAGGTTGATACTGTTTGGGCGCGCGCTGACGGCGTTGATGTCGCCCAGAGCATTGCCAGCAGGGCGAACGCAAAGACGCAGAGCCACTCCCCATGTCTCGGTCGATCGGCCAACACGGTGAGGCAGGCGATCAGAAGAAGTACGCCTGAGAGGACCATTTGTGGGAGCATTGAAGTCGCGCTTTGG
>JBCBTR010000152.1:0-4444 GCA_039818545.1 Pseudomonadota bacterium | reverse complement strand
GCCCGCGATCCACGCTGGGGCCGGATCGTCGAGGGGGCCGGGTCTGATCCGTACTTTGGCAGCGCAATGGCTACCGCGCAGGTACGGGGCTTTCAGGGCGAAGACCTCTCCGATGGTGACACCATGCTCGCCGCCACAAAGCATTTCGGAGCCTATGGCGCAGCGCTCGGCGGGCGAGATTACGGATCAGCAGACATTTCCGAGCGGACGCTTCACGAGATTTACCTGCCGCCGTTCTACGCAGCTCTGAAGGCAGGTTCCGGGTCCTACATGACGGCTTTCAACGATATCGCTGGCGTGCCCACCACAGGCAATGAGGCGATGATCGACGGTATCCTCCGCGAGCGCTGGGGCTTTGATGGCATGATCGTTTCAGATTGGAATGCCGTCGCTGAACTCCTGAACCACGGCGTGGTCGCAAGCCGCGCGGATGCCGGGGCGATGGCCCTGCGCGCAGGTGTCGACATGGACATGACGAGCGGTGTGTTCGGCGGAGAGCTCAAGGACGCGATCGAAGCAGACGCATCCTTGGAAGCCGACCTCGATCTTGCCGTTGGCCGTATCCTGACAACCAAGGAGCGTCTGGGCCTGTTCGACAATCCGATGGCGTATCATTCAACAGCGCGTGAGGCCGCCGACATTCTGACAGATGCCAGCCGCGCCGAAGCCCGGCGCATCGCGGCCCGCAGCATGGTGCTGATGAAGAATGAAGACGCAGCCCTGCCGATTGAGGCTGATAGCGGCGATGTGCTGGTGATCGGAACGCTCGCCAAGGATAAGCTGACGCAACTTGGATCATGGCGCGCGCGGGGGGATATTGCGGACGTCATCTCGATTTATGACGGGCTTGTCGGGGGGGCTCCGGACGGGGTCAGCGTCCGCTATGTTGAAGGCGGGCCGGTCAGCGCTGTTGATGCAGAGGCCATCTCAGCGGCGGCGGATGCGGCTGCCAGTGCCGATCAGGTAATCCTGGTGGTCGGTGAAGACTTCGATCTTTCAGGCGAAGCGCGCAGCCGGTCATCGATTGAGCTGCCAGCCGGTCAGGCGGCACTTGCCGAAGCGGTGCTGGCGGCAGGGACACCTGTCACGACACTGTTGGTCAAAGGGCGGCCGCTCGCCATTCCCGAACTTGCCGAGGGATCGCAAGCGCTGCTGAACACATGGATGCTCGGCGTTGAAGCCGGGCCCGCTGTCGCTGACATTGTCTATGGGCGCATGTCGCCGGCTGGCCGTCTGCCGGTCGACTTTCCAAGAGCGACCGGACAGTCCCCAATTGTCTATTCGGAGCTTCCGAGCGGGCGGCCGGCCAACGCTGATCTGTCGGTTGATTCCAACCGTTTCATCGATCTGCCGATTACACCGCTTTTCCCGTTTGGACATGGCCTTGGCTATACCGAGTTCGAGTATGGCGCGGCGGTCGCATCCGCAGAGACCGTTGCTGCAGATGAGGTCTTCTCGGTTTCGGTTGAGGTCACCAATGCGGGTGACCGCGATGGGGAAGAGGTCGTTCAGCTTTACATGCGCGATCCTCTGGCATCCGTCGCGCGGCCAAAACTTGAATTGCGGGGCTTCAAGCGCGTGGCGATCCCGGCGGGTGAGAGACGGCGGCTGACTTTCGCGGTAAGCCCGGCGCAGGCCGCGATTTATCAGGAGGACGGCCGCTGGATGGTCGAGGCGGGTGATCTCGACTTCCATGTCGGGGCGTCTTCTTCGGACTTAAGAAGCAAGGTGACGGTCCGTGTCCAGAACGCTCAGGAGACGACCGCGCCCGCCGCCGCGCTTGAGACAAAGGTCACTGCGCAGTGAGGGTGACCCGGCGCCTGATGCTTGCCGGTGGCACGGCCGCCATCGCGGGTTGTCAGACTAAAGTGCCTGCTGGATCTTTTGAGGCTGTCGTCGAGCAGTACACTGACGACCTTAGCAGTGTCATGGATACAAGTGCGCCGCTCGAAGAGTTGTCGAGCGGTTATACGTGGAGCGAAGGACCGACCTGGGACAGGGCGCGCGACGTCCTCTACTTCACTGACGTTCCGGGTAATGTCGCGTATCGCTGGAGCGAAAGAGATGATGTCGATGTCTTCCTGTCGCCGTCGGGCGCAGCCGATGTCGTGGGATTTCGGGAGCCTGGCGCGAACGGCCTCTGGTATGCGCGGGACGGGTCCCTGATCGTCTGCAATCACGGGCGGCGCTCGGTTGAGCGGCTGGACCTGAAATCAGGTACGCGGAGTACGCTGGCCGGCGAGTTTCAGGGAGCCCCGTTCAACAGCCCGAATGATGTTGTCGAGGCCCGCAACGGCGCGCTCTTCTTCACTGACCCGCCTTATGGGCTGGAGGGGTTGGATGAGTCGCCCCTGAAGGCGCAGGCGCACAATGGCGTCTATCGGCTCGACCCATCGGGTGAGACGACGCTCCTTGTATCGTACATGACCTTTCCGAATGGCGTGGCGCTTTCGCCGGACGAGACACGGCTTTATGTCAGTCAGTCCGATCCGGATGCGCCGCTCATTCGGGAGCTTACGCTCGATCCTTCAGGCCACATCATCGGCGACCGGGTCATTTTCGATGCCAAACCCTACATGGACGAGGATGCGCCCGGCCTGCCGGATGGTCTCGCAATATGCACGACGGGGCACATCTTTGCGGCCGGACCCGGTGGGGTCTTCATTCTCACGCCGGACGGTCAGGTGCTCGGGCGCATTCGCACGGGCGCAGCAACGGCGAACTGCGCGTTCGGCGAAGACGGTGGAACGCTGTTTATCACGGCGCATGACCGGCTGCTTAAGATCGGAACACGGATGACTGGCGTCCAGTGGATGTAGTCCTCGAAAATCGCGCGGTTCTTGCCACGATTGCCGGTGTCGCCGCGATCTTCATCCTGATCCTGCGGGCACGCATGAACGCCTTCGCGGCCCTGATGCTTGTCGCGATCCTCAGCGCGCTGGCGGCGGGGATGGCACCCGAGGCGACATTCCAGACGGTGCAGAAAGGGATGGGCGGCACGCTCGGATTTATTGCACCCATCATTGGTCTGGGGGCGCTTTTTGGGGTCATCCTGGAAGCCAGTGGCGGCGTTCAGGCCATTGCTCAACGTGTTGCCTCGTTCGGTGGGGTGAAAACACAACGCTGGTCGATGGGATTTCTCGGCATTGTTGCGGCAACGCCCGTCTTCTTTGACGTCGCCTTGATTATTCTCATGCCCTTCATTGCCGGACTGGCAACAAAGACCGGACGCGCCGCCATTGGCTTCGGCCTGCCGCTTGTTGCTGGTCTCGCTGTCGGGCACGCCTTTGTGCCCCCGACACCGGGGCCAATCGCGATTGCTGAATTGATTGGCGCAGATCTCGGCTGGGTCATCCTGTTTGGCAGCGCGACCGGGCTCGTCTGCGTGGCGGTTGCGGGTCCAATCTGGACAGGCTTGCTCGACCGGCGGGGAGCCTTGCCGATGGGCCAGCCGGCACTTGGCGATACGTTGGCGCAAGACGAAGAGCCGACGGCTCAGAGCGTATCCTCCGGTCTGGCTTTTGCGCTCATTCTGTCGCCGCTGATACTGATCCTTCTGGGCACAATGGCAGGCCTCCTTCTTCCGGAGGGCGGGCTGCGGGATGCCATGACGATCATCGGTCATCCCTTCAGCGCGCTCCTTCTGGCCAGCGGTGCAGCCTGGGTCTGTCTTCGCCCCAGCGATGAAGCCGGGCGAACGCGGATGTCGTCGGCCTTGTCCCGTGCCTTTGAGCCTACGGGGGTCATCATTCTGATCACCGGAGCAGGCGGGGCGTTCAAGCAGGTCCTCGTCGACACGGGTGCAGGCGCGCAACTGGCCGATCACGTGCTCGGACTCGGCTTTACGCCTGTGGTGGCAGGGTTCGTCCTGGCGCTTCTGGTCCGGGTCGCGCAGGGCAGCGCGACCGTGGCCATGATCACCGCTGCCGGACTGGCTGCGCCCATCGTTTCCATGGCAGGGCTCTCGCCGCCTCAACTCGGTCTTGTCACCATCGCGATTGCGGCTGGGGCCACAGGCGTGTCGCACGTAAACGATTCCGGGTTCTGGCTCGTCAGCCGCCTGTTTGGACTTACCGAGCAGGAGACGCTACGCACATGGACGATGTCGACGTCGCTCATCGCTGGAACGGGCCTTGTCACGGCCTGCCTGTTATACGCCGTCGTGTAACCAGAGGTGCGTATATTGGCGGGCGAGTTGGGGTTCAAAGGGTCGAAGCTGAAGCGGCTCGCCAGCTACGGCATCGGCGATTTCGGCCTCAACATCTACTGGAACACGCTCTCCCTTTATCTTGTCTACTGGTACACGGTGATTGTCGGGCTGCCGCCGAAGACCGCCGGAACACTCTACCTCATTGGCATGGTCTGGGACGCCTTCTCTGATCCCGTCGTGGCATCGCTTTCCGAGCGTGTGCGCAGCCGGTTCGGCACCTACCGACCGTTTATC